>JALWQC010000488.1 GCA_027080755.1 Paracoccaceae bacterium | reverse complement strand
CGATCTGCTGACCCGTGTTTTTGCCAGCAAAACCCGCGACGACTGGGGCGCGGTTTTCGCCGGCACCGATGCCTGTGTCACGCCGGTTCTGCGCTATGACGAGGTGGCCACGCACCCCCATATGGCGGCGCGGGGGGCGATTACGGTGGCGGACGGTCTGCCGCATCCGGCCCGCGCACCGGTGATGGCAGGGCACGGGGCGCCGGAAACGGATATTCCGGCGGATGGGCGCGATTCGGTTGCGGTTCTGCAAAACGCCGGCCTGACAAAACAGCGCATTGCCGAACTGCTGGCAGCGGGTGTAATCCGGCAGGCATGAGCATCAGGGGAACAGAAATCACCGTCCTTGGCGGTGGTATTGCCGGACTCGCCGCCGCAACGGCGCTGGGTCGGCGGGGGGCCGTTGTTACCGTTCTGGAACAGGCGGCGGAACTGGGGGAAGTGGGCGCAGGGCTGCAGATCGGCCCGAACGGCGTGGCGGTGCTAAAGGCGCTGGGCCTGTTCGAGCGCGCCGCCGCCCTTGCCAACACCCCCGAGGCTGTCAGCCTGCGTGATCTGGCCACTGACCACGAGGTTGCACGTCTGGAAATGGGCGCCAACGCGGTGCGACGCTGGGGGAGCCCCTATTGGCAATTCCACCGTGCCGATCTGCTGGGCCTGCTGGCTGAGGCCGCGCGCGAAAACGGGGCGGACATCCGCCTTGGGCAGCGGGTGGAAAACGTGGAAGATCTGGACGGGCTGGTGATCGCGGCCGACGGGGTGCGGTCGGGTGTGCGCAGCCGGATATTTGACGGGGTGCCGGCACAGTTTACCAAACAATCGGCGTGGCGCGGCCTGATTCCGGCGGCGGATCTGCCGTTCGAAATCGCCAATGCGGCGACGGTCTATATGGGGCCGGGGCGGCATCTGGTGACCTATCCGCTGCGGGGGGGCTCGGTTGTGAATTTTGTGGCGGTGACCGAACAGTCCGACTGGGCCGACGAAGGCTGGAGCATCCCCGACGACCCCGCCAACCTGCGCGCCGCCTTTGCCATGGCCACGCCCGGGGTGCGCGCCCTGCTGGACCAGGTTTCGGAGACCTTCCGCTGGGGCTTTTTCAATCATCCGGTCCTGCCGACATGGCACAAGGGCAACGTGGTGCTTATGGGCGACGCCTGCCACCCGATGCTGCCCTATCTGGCGCAGGGCGCGGTGATGGCGCTGGAAGATGCCTGGGTGCTGGCCGAAGAGCTGGACACCCGTCCCGTGCCCGAAGCTTTGGCCGCCTACGAGGCCCGTTGCAAGCCGCGGGCGACCCGCGTGCAAAAGGGCGCGGCCAGCAACGCCACGGCCTATCACCTGCGCAGCGCACCGGTGCGGGGCGTGGCCCATCTGGGGCTGGGGGCTGTGTCACGGCTGGCGCCATCGATGCTGCTGGGGAAATTCGACTGGCTGTATGGCGTGGATGTAACGAAACGGAAATAGAGCGGTTCCGGCAGTAAATACCCCTGATATTTCGTTCTATATCAGTAGGTTATGGTCGCTCTATCCTGTCTACTAACATATGTTAGTAGACAACGGAAACCGCCGGCAGAACCGCATAAAAAACGGGCGCTACCTGTAAAGGCAGCGCCCGCAAATTGTCGGGGTCTACGCTTTAGTCCTGTGGCAAAATCCGCAGGTGCAGTTCGCGCAGCTGTTCGTTTGTGACCTCGCCGGGGGCTTCCATCATCAGATCCTCGGCGCGCTGGTTCATCGGGAACATGATGACCTCGCGGATGTTTTCCTGATCCGACAGCAGCATCACCATCCGGTCGATGCCGGCGGCACAGCCACCGTGGGGCGGGGCGCCGAATTTGAAGGCCTTGACCATGCCGCCAAAGCGCTTCTCGACCTCTTCCTTGCCGTAACCGGCGATGCTGAAGGCCTTGTACATGATGTCCAGCTTGTGGTTGCGGATCGCGCCCGAGATCAGTTCGTAGCCGTTGCACGACAGATCGTACTGATAGCCGAGCACCTTCAGCGGGTCGCCTTCCAGCGCCTCCATTCCGCCCTGCGGCATGGAAAACGGGTTGTGCTCGAAGTCGATCTTGCCGGTTTCCTCGTCCTTTTCGAAGATCGGGAAATCGACGATCCAGCACATTTCAAACCGGTTTTCGTCGGTCAGGCCCAATTCCTTGCCGATGACGTTGCGGGCGCGGCCGGCGACGGCTTCGAAGGATTTCGGCTTGCCGCCGAGGAAGAACGCCGCGTCCCCGATGCCAAGGCCCAGTTGCTGGCGGATGGCTTCGGTGCGCTCGGGGCCGATGTTTTTGGCCAGCGGGCCGGCGGCATCCATTTCGCCGTCCACCTCGCGCCAGAAAATATAGCCCATGCCGGGCAGGCCTTCCTGCTGGGCGAATTTGTTCATGCGGTCACAGAATTTGCGCGACCCGCCCGTGGGGGCCGGAATAGCGCGGATTTCGGTGCCGTCCTGTTCCAGAAGGTTGGCAAAAATCTTGAAGCCGGAGCCTTTGAAATGCTCGGAAACGATCTGCATCTTGATCGGGTTGCGCAGGTCCGGCTTGTCCGAGCCATACCACAGCGCCGCATCCTGGGAGGACATCTGCGGGATGTCGTGGTCGCCCGGACGGCCCCCACCGAATTCCTCGAATGTGCCGATCATGACCG
>JALWQC010000487.1 GCA_027080755.1 Paracoccaceae bacterium | reverse complement strand
GGGTTTCCAGCGCGCCGCCGGCCGTATCCTGATCGACGGCGCCGCGCTGGAAACCCTGCCCGAGCCGGTGCTGCGCGCCCGTCTGGCCATGCTTAGCCAACGCAGCGCCCTGATCGCGGGCACGGTGCGCGAAAACCTGCAACTGGCGCGACCGGATGCGGGGGAAGAGGCGCTCTGGCAGGTGATCGACATTGTGCATCTGCGCGGGGCGATCGAAAACCGTGGCGGGCTGGATGCCTTCCTTGGCGAAGGCGGCGCGGGGCTGTCGGGCGGGGAACGGCGGCGGCTGGCGCTGGCGCGCACCCTGCTGCGCCGGCCCGATATCCTGCTGCTGGACGAAGCGACCGAGGGTCTGGATGCCGAAACCGCCGCCGGAACACTGGCCGCCATCCGTGCCTATCTGCCGCAAACCGCCATCCTGATGGCCGCCCACCGGACCGAGGAAATCCGCTTTGCCGCCCGTGTGATTGCTGTCTGCGAATAGGGGTTTTTATTTTTGCCGCCCTGTCTACTAACATATGTTAGTAGTCATGCTATCCGGCTTGTAACCGGCGGAAATCGCTGGGGAATTTACCCTAGGCGGTGGCTTCCTGCGGGGGTTTTTCCTCGTCCACATAATCGTGCAGCTGTTCCACATCGGCGATGGTGATATGGTTGCGGGACACGACCACGCCCTTGGTGCGCAGCTTGGCAAAGGCCCGTGACAGGCTTTCGGGTTTCATGCCCAGCCGGCCGGCGATCAGCACCTTGTCGTAGGGCAGGGAAAAGGTGCAGCTGCCGTCATCCACAGGGGCCTGCGCGATCAAAAATGCGGCCAGCCGTTTCGGGCCGCTCAGGGCTTTCATCCCCTCTATCTGCAGGACCAGTTCGTGCAGATGCTGGAAGGTGCTGGTTAGCATGGCCACCGCGATTTCCGGTTTTGTCAGGATGGCGTCCAGCATCACGGGGGCCTTGACGGCCAGCAGGCGGCAATCGGTTACGGCCTCCACCGACACGGGGTAGGTGCCGCCTTTGAGGGCCGCCGCCTCGCCAAAGGTTTCGCCGGTGGAATAGACGGTTACGACCACTTCGTCGCCGGCGGGGGTGATGCGGGTCAGCTTTACCCAGCCTTCCAGCACTACATAGATATGGTCCGCCGGCTCCCCCTGGATAAACAGGGTTTTGCGACGGGGGGCGTTCACCACGTTGCTGTTATGCAAAAACTCGTCCAGAACATCTTCGGGCAGGTTTTTGAACAAAACGGATTGACGAACGGTTTCGATGTCGTTCTGGGCCAGCACTTTGCAATACTCCGGGTTGCGTGCGACCTTTTTACACCGGTTCCGGCCGGAATTCCACCGATTATAGTGTTTTCGGCTTTATTATAGTGTTTCGACTTTATTTTGAATCACGGTCCTAATGCACCGTGGCCTTGCGGGGTTTGACGGCGCGGCATTCTTCATGCACGCCCTCGGGGGTGTCCGTGCGATGCACCAGCACGACGGTTCCCGGCTCCAGCCCTGCGCAGAGGTCCTGCATGAAGGTGATTTCCTGATCGGCCAGCGCCAGCGCATCGGCGGGGGTCTCGACATAGCCGGCGCGTTGCACATAGGCGGCCAGCTTCTGGCGCAGCACCCCCAGTTCGACGGGGGGAATTTCCGTAACCATCGCCGCCGTCGCCCGCCCGAAAGAGCCGACCCCGAGCCACCCTTTTTCAAAGGCGTTGCGCCCTTTTTCATCCGCCGGCGCGCCGTTGACAAAGGCAAAGCTGCCGCTGACTGCCCATTCCCCCGCCGGTGCGACGGGGTCATAGAGCGGCAGGTCGGACTGGTCGAAATGCACAATTTGCGCAAATTTCGGCATGGGTCAGACGATCCCGCGCTCAATCAGCTTGCGCGCAATGCTGCGGAAGGCCTGCGCCTGCGCGCTTTCGGGTTTGGACACCACAATCGGCGCCCCCGCGTCGGCGGCAAGGCGGATATCGATATCGAGCGGCACCTCCCCGAGGAAGGGGATGCCCAGCTTTTCGGCCTCGGACTTCGCGCCGCCGTGGCCGAAGATATGTTCCTCGTGGCCACAGTTGGAACAGATATGTGTGGACATGTTTTCGATCATGCCCAGCACCTTCGTGCCGGTTTTGCTGAACATATCCAGCGCCTTGCGTGCGTCCAGCAGCGCGACGTCCTGCGGGGTGGAGACCACGATCGCGCCTTCTATTTCGGCCTTTTGCGACAGGGTCAGCTGCACGTCGCCCGTGCCCGGCGGCAGGTCAACGATCAGCACGTCCAGCTCGCCCCATTGCACCTGGTTCAACATCTGTTGCAAGGCGCCCATCAGCATGGGGCCACGCCAGACGACGGCCTCGTTCTCCTTCATCATCAGGCCCATGGACATCAGGGTAACGCCATGATTCCGCAGGGGTAAAATGGTTTTCCCGTCGGGCGAGGCCGGATGCCCCGTAATCCCCAGCATCCGCGGTTGCGACGGTCCGTAAACATCCGCATCCAGCAGCCCGACCTTCTTGCCCTCGGCCGCCAGTGCCACCGCCAGATTGGCCGAAACCGTCGATTTCCCGACGCCGCCTTTCCCCGAGGCCACGGCGACGATTTTCTTCACGCCCGGAATGGGGGCCGGGCCGGCGGGGGCGGCGCGTTTGGCACCGGTGCCAAGG
>JALWQC010000486.1 GCA_027080755.1 Paracoccaceae bacterium | reverse complement strand
ACCTGTGCAGCCAGCCGCTCGGTCCCGGTGATTTCCTGATGATCGCGGAAAACGTGCGGGTGATGATCCTCAAGGACGTGCCCCGCCTCACCCCCGCCCACCAGAACGAGGCCAAACGCTTTGTCACCCTGATCGACGCGCTCTATGAAGCCAGAACCCGCCTGATTATGAGTGCGGCCACCGAGCCGGAATTGCTCTATACCGAAGGGCGCGGGGCCTTTGAATTCGAACGTACCGCTTCGCGGATTCGCGAAATGATTTCCGAGGATTGGGGCGCGGAGGCTGCCGCAGAATAAAGGCTATTTCCAGGGTTGTACATCCCAGCCGGTTTTTTCGGCCAGAGACGCCAGCCCCGCCCTTGCGGTATCGGTCCAATCCGCTGTGCGGCTGGCGAAAACCGTGGCCTGTGATTTCAGGATCGGCCCGTCGGCCAGAATACGCAGGTGGTTGGCCTCCAGCGTGGCCCCGCTTGAAGTGATATCCGCCACGACCTCTGCGGTCAGGTTTTTGACGGTGCCTTCGGTGGCACCCTGACTGTCGACCAGTTGATAATCCGCCACCCCGTTTGCCGACAGATAGCCGCGCACAAGGTTGTGGTATTTGGTGGCAATGCGCAGGCGGAACCCGTGATTGGCGCGGAACTGGGCGGCCACCGCGTCCAGATCGTCCAGCGTTGTCACATCCACCCAGCCATCGGGCACTGCCAGAATCAGGTCTGCATGGCCAAAACCCATGGGTTCCACATCCAGCACCACCTGTTGCCAGTCGGCGATTTTTTCCTGAATCAGATCATTGCCCGTCACCCCCAGATGGATGCGACCGGCGGTCAGCTCTTTGGGGATTTCACCGGCGGACAACATCACCAGTTCCACATTTTCCGCCCCCGTGACCTGACCGGCATATTCGCGGTCCGATCCTGTGCGCGCCACGGTAATGCCGCGCTCGGCGAACCAGTCCACGGTCAGTTGCTGCAAGCGCCCCTTGGAGGGAATACCCAGTTTCAGCATCACGCGCCCTCCTGCATGGCAATCAGCGACTCAGGCCGGATGATCCCGCCCACAGCAGCAATTTCGCGGCCCTGTCCCAGAACCCGCGTCAGCGCATCATAGCGCCCGCCGCTGGCGATCATCGGTAGATCGGGGCGGTTGTCGGCGAAAAAGCCAAAGACGAAACCGTCATAATATTCCATATTCGTGCGGCCAAAGCTGACCTGAAACGGCAGCGCGCCCGCGTCAATGCCGCGTGTTTCCAGCGCGTCATGGCGCGCGGTCATGCGCTCGGTGCTGTCGCTCAGGGCGGGGAAATCAACCGCAAGGCTTTGCAGCTGTTGCAGCACGTCACCGGCGGTTCCCTTCAGGTCCAGAACGGTTTCCAGCATGGTCACTTCTTCGCCGGAAATCGGCGTGGCGGCGGCGTCCTGTTGCAGGGTTTCTATGCGTTCCAGCACCTCTGCACGGCTGCGCAGCCCGTGCAGCGGGGTTTGTTCCAACAGGGCCTCGGCCCCGATTTTCGCCACCTGTTCCAGCAACACCTTGCGCCCCTCGGGCATCGGGGTCTGGCCGCCAAAACGTTCCAGCAGGCGCACAAACCGTTGCGGGCGCCAGACATGGCGGCGCAGGGCGGCGCGGCGCCGTTCGGTGGTTTTCAGGGCGGAAATCGCCGCCAGCAGAATACCGATATCGCCGGTCGCCACGCGCAACCCGTGCGGGCGCAGAATTTTGCTGAACAGGGCGAAAACCTCGGCGTCGGCCTCGGCCGGATTGGCGCGGTCGAACAATTCATAGCCGACCTGAATATATTCCGTCGGGGCTTGAGAGCCGCGCGGCTGTTTGCGCCAGACCGGCCCGTTATAGGTATAGCGCGCCGGTTCCGCGCCCTCGGCCATGTGGCGCTGTACGATCGGCACGGTGAAATCGGGGCGCAGCATCTGTTCGCCCATTTCCGAATCGTGGGTGATAAAGGCCCGCGCGCGGATGTCCTCGCCGTACAGGTCCAGCAGGATTTCCGCCGGCATCAGGCTGTCGGTTTCCACCGGCAAGGCCCCTGCCGCCACAAAGGCATCTGTCAGGCGATCCGCCTGCTGTTTGATCTGGCCGCGCCGGTCGTTTTTCATAAGTTTACCTGCCTGACAGGAGATGAGGGCAGCGCCTGACCTTGGGGAGGCGCTGCTACTTGAATGACAAGATGCAGCAGTGTGGTCCACCGCAACCGTTGTTTTGAATGCAACCGCGCAGAGCGCCTTCCCGGGGGGAAGCTTCTCGGAGTTTGCATGCAAACTCCTGCCAGCCAGCGGGTCAGGCGCTGCCCGGCGTGCCGCCGGCCGGGTGTGGTGGCGAGGTTGCGAGTCACGTCAAAGCTACCTTTCGGCCCGCGCGATCATTTTGCGCACTTCGGCCACCAGATCGCCGCGTTTGATTTCCATCTGTGCAGGTTGGGCTTTCCATTCCTCGGTGGTTTCGATCTCGGCAGACAGGCGCGCGCCAAGGGCCAGATCCTTGATCTGCACCACGCCGCGTTCCTTTTCATCCCCGCCTTCGATCACCGCCACAGGGCTTTGACGCTTGTCGGCATATTTCAACTGGTTGCCGAAATTCTTCGGATTGCCCAGATACATTTCCGCCCGAATACCGGCGTTGCGCAATTCGGCGACC
>JALWQC010000485.1 GCA_027080755.1 Paracoccaceae bacterium | reverse complement strand
GGCAATTCCGAAACCCTGTTTTGTCATGATCAGCAAGGCTTCGCTCATCGGGGTGCCGGTTTGTACCAGCGGCAGCTTTTCGGCGCGGTGCATGATGTCCGTCACACGCAGCAGACGCGCGCCCAGTTGTCCGCGCGGGTGAAAGGCGTGAAAATCCGCCGGACCAAAGGCGCGGGCGTCCATCATGGCCACGGCCAGCGCATCCCCCAGCGCCAGCGTCATGGTGGTAGAGGTGGTGGGAACCAGACCGGCGGCGCAGGCCTCGGGGGCGGGGGGCAGGACCAGTGCTATGTCCGATTGTTGCAACAGATTGCTGTCGGCATTGGCCGCTACGCCGATCATCGGGATGGAAAACCGGCGGCAATAGGCGATAATATCGGCCAGTTCGGGGGTCTCGCCGGAATTCGACAGGACCAGAACGATGTCGTCTGTCGTGATCATGCCAAGGTCGCCGTGGCTGGCCTCGGCCGGGTGGACAAATTGCGCCGGTGCGCCGGTAGAGGCAAAAGTCGCGGCAATCTTGCGTGCGATATGGCCGGATTTCCCCATGCCGGTCACGATAATCCGCCCCGTGCAGGACAGCATCGCCCGAACCGCGGCGGCAAAATCCGCGTCCAGACCGGCGGCAAGCGTGGCAAGGGCCGCGCTTTCGACGGTTATGGCGCGCCGGCCGGATTCCACGATGCGTTGTTTGGGGGGCTGGTCCATCGAGGGGCCTTAATGCGCGAAAATATCGGTATCCGGCCAGCCCAGCAGATCCAGCTCTGCCCGGTTCGGCAGAAAATCGAAACAGGCCTGCGCGATTTCCGTGCGTCCCTCGCGGGCCAGCCGCTCGTTCAGGACCTCCATCAACCGGTGCAGATACAGAACATCCGAGGCCGCATACTCGATCTGCGCCTTGCTTAGCTCCGGCGCGCCCCAGTCCGAGGATTGCTGCTGTTTGGAAATATCCACCTTCAGCAATTCCTGCAGCAGGTTTTTCAGCCCGTGCCGGTCCGTATAGGTGCGCACCAGTTTCGAGGCGATCTTGGTGCAATACACGGGGCGGGCCGTCACGCCGAAACGATTCAGCATAACCGCGATGTCGAAGCGGCCGAAATGGAACAGCTTCAGCACATCGGGGTCGGCCAGCATGCGGGTCAGGTTCGGGGCTTCTGTCTGGTCTTTGGATATCTGCACCAGATGCGCGTTCCCGTCGCCCGAGGAAAGCTGCACGACGCACAGCCGGTCCCGATGCGGATGCAGCCCCATCGTTTCGGAATCAATGGCGACAACCGGACCAAGGTCCAGATCATCGGGAAGGTCGTTCTGGTAAAGATAGTTTGTCATATCGGTTTCCGCTTGAAGCGCCCTTTTCGGCAGGTGGCACAGGTTTACGCCCTAGCCACGGGTAAAGACAAGCGTATTGTCTTTGGACAGGTCGGGCCGGAAGCCATAGCCGCCGGTGTCGAAATCCTTCAGCCCCTCGATATCCGTGATCCGGTTGGTGATGACGAAACGGGCCATGGCCCCGCGGGCCTGCTTGGCGTAAAAGCTGACCACCTTCGGGCCGGCCTCGCGTTCTTCCATGAAAACGGGGGTGATAACCGGCAGTTTCAGGGCCTTGGGCTGCAACGCCTTGAAATATTCCACCGAGGCACAATTCACCAGATAGCGCGCCTTGACCCGTTCGGCCTGCGCGTTGATGGCCAGCGCCAGACGATCCCCCCAGTAATCATAGAGGGTGCGCCCGTGGTCTGTTGCCAGGCGGCTGCCCATTTCCAGCCGGTAGGGTTGTATCAGGTCCATCGGGCGCAGCAGGCCGTAGAGGCCGGACAATATTCGCAAATGGTCCTGGGCATAGGTCAGCTCGTCCCCGTCCAGAGATCCCGCATCCAGCCCCGTATAGGTATCACCGGCAAAGGCAAGCGCGGCGGGCTTTACCTTGTCCGGTGCGGGGTTGGCGGAAAATTCCTGAAACCGGTCCCTGTTCAGGGCGGCCAGTTTTTCGCTGATTTTCATCAGTTTTTGCAGATCCTGCACGCTTAGCTGGCTGGCAACCTTGGCCAGATATTGCGCGTCTGCGGCGAATTCCGGTTCGGTCGGGGGGATTTTGTAGGGGACCGGATCGAAATCCAGCTTTTTGGCGGGGGAAATTACGGTCAGCATCGGTTTGCTCCTGCTTTTTTAGGCGCGCCATTTCAGAAGGTGTTTTTCAATCAGGCCGATTATGGCGCTGATGGCCACCCCCAGAATGGACAGGATGGCGACACCGGTAAACAGTCGTTCCAGATCATATAGGGAGCCTGCCTCCAGAATGTAGGCCCCGATGCCGTATTCCGCGCCCAGCATTTCGGCAGCGACCAGCAGGATGATGGCGATGGCCAGACTGATACGCAGGCCCGACAGGATGCCGGGCATGGCCCCGGGCAGCACGATTTTGCGCACGATGGACCACCACGACAGGTTGAAACTTTGCCCCATGCGGATCAGGGTGCGGTCCACATTGTCCACCGCGCCATAGGTCGCCACCACCGTTGGCGTAAAAGTGCCAAAGGCGATCAGCGCGTATTTGGAGGCCTCGTCAATGCCGAACCAGATTACAAACAGCGGCAGCAGGGCGATTTTCGGGATCGGGAACAGGGCGGACACCAGCGGCACCAGCCCCGCGCGGATC
>JALWQC010000484.1 GCA_027080755.1 Paracoccaceae bacterium | reverse complement strand
AGAATACATTTCAGCAGCACCGATTTGCCGCTGCCGGAGCCGCCGATGATCACCAGACTTTCGCCGGTCATCACATCCAGATCGATCCCGTCCAGCACCACCTTGGGGCCGAAGGCTTTTTTCACGCCGCGCAGGGATATTTTCGGCGGGGGGATTTGGGACATGTCGCTCATGCGGGAAACAGCAGCTCCGTCAGCAGATAGTTGGACGACAGGATCAGAACCGAGGCCGCAACAACCGCATTCGTCGTCGCCCGCCCCACGCCCTGTGCGCCACGGCCCGAATAATAGCCGCTGTAACAGCCCATAAGGCCCAGAATAAACCCGAACACCGCCGCCTTGATCAGGCCGGATGTGATATCGCCGCCCTCCAGAAAATCATAGGTGGTGTTGATATAGGTGCCGGCGTTGAAGTCCAGCCGGTAAACCCCGACCAGAAACCCGCCCATGATGCCGATAATATCGCCCACCAGCACCAGCAGTGGCATAACCAGCGTTGCGGCCAGAACCCGCGGCACCACCAGATATTTCATCGGGTTGGTGGACAGGGTGGTCAGCGCGTCGATCTGTTCCGTTACCCGCATGGTGCCGATCTCGGCAGCAATGGAAGAGGCCACGCGCACCGCCACCATCAGCCCCGCCAGCACCGGCCCCAGTTCGCGCGCCATGCCGATCGCCACGATGGACGGCACCACGCTTTCCGCATTGAACCGCGCCCCGCCCGCATAGATCTGCAAGGCTAGCGCCCCGCCGGTAAACAGCGTCGTCAGCCCCACGACCGGCAGGGAAAAATACCCGATCCGCAGCAACTGCCCCCCCAGTTCACGCAGATAGAACGGCGGAGTCAGCATATGGCGCAGCGTTGCGGCCAGAAAAACCGCCAGATGCCCCGTCGCCGCCAGCAATTCCAGCGTGGAACGCCCGACAGAGGCCGGAATATCCGCTATTATGGTAAAAATACGCATCAAACGCCCGTGTTCGTAAATCCCGCGCAGGCTACGCAATCGCCGCCGGCTTGGCAAGTTAATGCACGATCCAGTTGATGCCGGTCAGCACATAGACGAGCATCAGGAAAAAGCTGCCCGTCTCCAGCAGGAAATAGGGGATGCGATAGCCGCGCGTGCCCCGCCAATACAGCCCCATCCCCAGCAGGACCAGCGGCACGGTAACATAGGGCGTGGCGTCGGGCATGTCCGGGGCAAGCAGCAATATCAGGGCTTGCGGCGCCATGGCCAGCAGCGCCCCGCCCAGCCACTTCCAGCCGCAGTGCCAGCGAAACAGGACCCGCACCAGCCCCGCAGCCATAAAGGCCAGCGGCACCACATAGGCCACACCCGCCAGCAGCAGCAAAAACGGAATAGCCAGAATTTGCAGGTTTTCCCTCATCCGCCAAAAGCCTTCAATATCAGGGCGATAACCAGCACGCCGACGATCAGCTCTATCCAGTAGAACCAGACTTTCGTGCCCCGGCTGCCCAGCACCAGCATCACCGCCCCTATGATCGACAGCGCCACGCCGAACGGCAGGGCAGGCCCGCCGCCCCCCAGCAGCATCACGCTGTGGGGCAGGGCCAGCAGCATCGCCGCCGCCATTTTCCCGCGCGCGCTGTATAGCCCCAGTATAAGGCGGATGCCCGCACTGGTAAACACCAGCAGCGGCAGCACATAGATCACAAGGAAAAACAGAACGTCCTGAATGGCACCTAGCATGGGGTATCCTTGTATATCCGTTTGTAGCGCGACCCGAGCGAGGTCAGGATTTCATAGCCGATAGTGCCGGCCGCTTCGGCCAGAACATCCACCGTCTGCGTGGCGTTGAGGATGTCCAGCATCGGCGGCACTTCGGGCAGATGGCTGACATCCACCGTTATCAGATCCATCGACACCCGCCCGACCACGGGGCACGGGGTGTCGCCGGCATAGACCACCGCCTTGTTGCCCATGGCGCGGATCAGCCCGTCGGCATATCCGGCGGCTACGGTCGCGATGGTGGAGATTTTCGCCGCGCGCCAGCTTAGGCCATAGCCCACGCCCTCGCCGGGGAAAACCGTGCGCGTCTGGATCACGGGCAGGGACAGGGTGACAACGGGGCGGGCGGTCGCGAAAGGCGCCCCTCCATAAAGGCCGATGCCCGGGCGTGTCAGATCGAAATGATAGGGCGCGCCCAGCAATATCCCCCCCGTCGCCGCCAGCGATTTCGGGGCGTTGATTGCCAGTGTCATCGCCTGAAAGGCCGTCAGCTGCACCGCATTTGTCGGGTCGCCGGGATCATCCGCACAGGCGAGGTGGCTCATCACCAGTTGCGGGGCCAGTTGCGGCAGATGGATGGCGATGCTGGCCAGTTCCGCCAGCTCCATCCCCAGACGGTTCATACCCGTGTCCAGTTGCAGCCCGCATTTGTCCAGCCCGCTGTCCATAAACCGCATCACCTGCGTTGCGGAATTGAGCAAGGGGATCAGGTCAAACTCGCGACAGGCCTCCACATCCCCTTGCATCAGCCCCGAAAACACGAAAATCCGCGGCTTTGGCCCGATGGCGCGGCGCAGTTCCACCCCCTCTTCGGCCAGGGCCACAAAAAATGTCCGCACCCCCGCCGCCTGCAAGGCCGGCCCGACCACAGCCGCCCCCAGCCCGTAGGCATTCGCCTTCACCACCGCCCCGGTTTCCCCGC
>JALWQC010000483.1 GCA_027080755.1 Paracoccaceae bacterium | reverse complement strand
ACCGTGGGGCATGCAGGGGGGAGGATTGGTACCCGAGGCCGGACTCGAACCGGCAAGCCTTGCGGCGGGGGATTTTGAATCCCCTGCGTCTACCAGTTCCGCCACTCGGGCCCGTTGCAACCGGGGCTGGTAGTCCGCCGGTCGGCCATGCGATTGCTCGCTCCGGTTCTGCTAGCAAATCCGCAAATAGAGGTAAAGGGCAAAGCGCCGGCAGACGGAAAATTGCCGCTTTTGCGGGCAAGACTTGACCTCGGGGCGCGGACGTGGTGCATGGGCGCAGGAAATTCCGGGAAGAAACCATGCTGAAACGTCTTTACAACTGGACCATGTCGCTGGCCCAGACCCGCCACGCCCTGTGGCTTCTGGCCCTGATCAGCGCGGTCGAGGCCTCTATCTTTCCGATTCCTCCCGATGCGCTGATGATCCCGATGATCCTGGCGCGTCCGAAACGGGCGTTTTTCATTGCCGGCGTCACCACGCTGGCCTCTGTTGCCGGCGGGGTTCTGGGCTATTTCATCGGGGTGTATCTGTATGACAAGGTCGGCGTGCCGGTGCTGGAATTTTACGGCAAGACCGACGCTTTCGACGTTTTCCAGACATTTTACAACAAATACGGCGCGGTTGTGCTGCTGTTTTCCGGCATCACCCCGTTCCCGTTCAAGGTCACGACCATCCTGTCCGGTGCCACGGGGCTGAATCTGGCGACCTTTATCATCTTCACCCTGATCGGGCGCGGCATCCGCTTTTTCACCGTTGCGGCCCTGTTGTGGCGCTTCGGGGAACCGATCCGGGACTTTATCGAAAAGCGGCTGGGGACGGTGTTCACGATTGCTTTATTGTTACTTCTGGGCGGCTTCGTGGTAGTATGGGCAATATGAGAACACCTATGCAAAAGACCGCGATTCTGGCGGCATCCGGTTCTGCGGCCCTGTTGGCAGGGGCGCTGGCCTTTCAGTATATCGGCGGGCTGGCCCCGTGCGAGATGTGCATCTGGCAACGCTGGCCCCACGGCATCGCGATTGTGCTGGGGCTGGGTATTTTCTTCCTGCCCTCGCGCCTGCTGGCCCTGTCCGGCAGCCTGCTGATGCTGTTCAGCGCCGGGCTTGGCCTGTATCACACCGGCGTAGAACAAGGCTGGTGGGAAGGGCCGACGGCCTGCACCGGCTCGGGTCTGTCGGCAACGCAGAACCTGCTGGATATGAGCGCGCCGGTCAATGTCGTCATGTGCGACCAGATCGCCTGGCAGATGTTCGGTATTTCCATGGCCGGCTGGAACGCGATTATCTCGCTGGGGCTGGCGGCACTGTGGTGGCGGGCCTTTCGCAGCCGCTAAAGCGTTTCGGCTTTTTAACAAGACACGCATCACGGCCTGCCGGTGAGGCAGCGATTGCGAAGCAATGGCGTTCACCGGCAGGCCGTGATTCAAAATAAAGCCGAAACGCTACTAAAGCTGCTGCTTGAGGAACTGCAAGGCCACACCCAGACCGTCCTGCGCGATGCCGTGGCCCATGTTTTTCGAGATGTGGGTATAGACCTCGAACCCGTTTTCGGCCAGGGCGTCGGCGGCCTCGGACATATTGGCGGGGGGGACGACGTCGTCCTTGTCCCCGTGCACCAGCAGAACCGGCGGTTTGGTGACAACCTCGGCGGCCAGACGTTCGGGGTATAGCAGTTTGCCGGAAAAACCGACGATCCCCGCCAGTTGCTCCTGCCGGCGCGGCCCCACATGCAGCGCCATCATCGTGCCTTGGGAAAAACCGACCAGAACGGTGCGCGCGGCGGGGATGCCCTCGGCCTTTGCGACATCATCCAGATAGGCGTTGAGCAAGGCGATGGATTCGTCCTGCCCGGCCCGCGCCGCCGCCTCGCTGGACCCGTCGAGCCACGGAATCGGCGCCCATTGATAGCCCATCGGGTTGTTGGTGCAGCGTTCCGGCGCGTTGGGGGCCAGAAACACCGTGTCCGGCAGATATTGCGCCAGCGGATCGGCCAGCCCGATCAGATCGTTCCCGTCCGCCCCGTAGCCGTGCAGAAAGATCACCAGCGAATCCCCCCGCCCGGATTTCGCCCCTTTGCGCGGGCCTGTCAGTTTTGTCCCTGTCGGTTTTGTCATCGTATAGCATCCCTTTGTTTTTCCACACGGTAATACGCCCAGAGCAGCCGCGCCGCAACCGCCCGCCACGGGGACCAGGCGGCGGCCATTTCGCGCAGTTCCCGTTCCTTCGGGCGCGCGTCCAGTTCAAACAGGATTTTCGCCGCCTCCTGCAGCGCCAGATCGCCGGGGGCGAAAACATCGGCGTGGCCAAGGCTGAACATGGCGTAGATTTCGGCCGTCCAGGGACCGATGCCGCGGATGGCGACGAGGGTTTTGACCACCTCGGGCGCGGGCATCTTGCGCAGGGCCTTATAATCCAGCGCGGCGCCGGCAAGGGCGCGGGCGTAGGTGATTTTCTGGCGCGAAAAGCCGCAGGCGCGCAGGTCGGCATCGCTGGCGGCCAGAAGCGCGGCTTCCTCGCACAGGCCGGCGGCCTCCATCCGCGCCCAGATGGCATTGGCCGAGGCCAGCGACAACTGCTGGCTGGAAATCGCGGACAGCAGCTCGGCAAAGCCGTCCTTGCGCCGGCGCAGCGGCAGCGGGCTGCACAGCGGGGCGATGGCGCCAAAGCGCGGCTCCTGGC
>JALWQC010000482.1 GCA_027080755.1 Paracoccaceae bacterium | reverse complement strand
GGATTGCGCTGCTGTCGGGCTATTCGATGGGGCGGCTCGGGGCGCGCTTCCCCTCGGCCGGGGGGCTGGTGGAATATCTGGTGCAGGGCTATGGCGAGGGGGTGTTCTCCGGCGCTGTCAGCGTGTTGATGTATATTTCCTCGCTGGTGTCCATTTCCCTGATCGCGCGCACCTTCGGCACCTATGGCTATGAACTGCTGCCCGCCGGTCTGCCCCATATTCTGGTAGAGGTAATGACCGCCGCGGTTATTCTGGTCTTTATGGCGGTGAACCTGCGCGGGCCCGGATCCATGGCCAGCATTGAAAAATTCGTGGTGCTGCTGAAAATGTCGGCGCTGGCCATTTTCGCCATTGCCGGACTGGTCACGATGGACCCCGCGCGCCTGACGCCGGCCGATTATCCGCCGGTGGATATGGTGCTGTTCTCGCTGGCCATCACCTTTTTCGCCTACGAGGGCTTTCGCATCATCACCAACGCGGCCGAGGATATGCCCGATCCGGCCAAAACCCTGCCGCGTGCCATTCTGACCGCGATCCTGATTGTCATGGCGCTGTATGTGGCGGTTTCCCTTGCGGTTTTCGGCAATCTGTCCGCGCAAGAGGTCATCAAGGCGCAGGATTACGCCCTGGCCGAGGCCGCGCGCCCGATCTTTGGCGCTGCCGGTTTTACCATCATGGCGGTGGCGGCGCTGGTGTCCACCTCCTCGGCGATTAACGCCAGCCTTTATGCGGCCACCAATGTTACCTACCAGCTTGCCCGCCAGGGGGCGCTACCCTCGGCCTTTGGCAAGCCGTTCAAACGCTCGCGGCAGGGGCTGGTGATCAGCTCGGGTATTATTATCGTTATGGCGGTGTTTTTCGATCTGTCCTCGATTGCCGCGATCGGGGCGATTTCCACGCTGGCCATCCACCTGATCGTGCATGTGGGGCATTTGCGCCTGCTCGGCAAAACCGGCGCGTCGCGCGGGCTGGTTCTGGCGGCGATTGTCGTGAATTTCGCCGCGATCGTCCTGTCCTCCATTTACCTGAGCGGCAAACAACCGGGCATCCTGCTCTGGATTCTCGGGGCTTTTGCCCTGGCTGTGGGGATAGAGCTGACGCTGCGGGCCACCACCGGCCGCGTCATCACAAAACGCACCCCGCCGCGGGCGCCCTGATGGCCGGTTTGTTGCATGGGCGTCTGTCCAGCCTGTTGGCCGGAAAATCGCGGGCCACGGGGCATATCCCGCCCCCGCTGCGCCCGCAGGTCCGGCAGCGGGCCTGCTATGTGCCGCGCGCCGGCTTCTGCTATTTCCGCCTGCCCAAGGTCGCCAATTCCACCATCTGCAAAACCCTTGCCAGCCATGCCTTCGGGGGGGAACGTTTTGGCGAAAACGATCCGACCGGTGCCGCAGCCAAGGCCGCGTTGCAGCGCTTTCCCGATGCCCGCCAGTTTGCCCGCAGCTACAGCTTTGCCTTTGTGCGCGATCCGGTCCCCCGTGTCTTGTCCGCCTGGCGGGACAAGGCGCCAAGGCCGAAGTTCGGGGCTGAATACGGGCTGAACACGGACGGCGTGCCGGTGTCCTTCACGCGGTTTCTGGAGATGCTGCAAGAAGGGCTGCTGCTGAAAGATCCCCATTGGGCGCCGCAGTCCGTTTTGCTGCCTTATGACCCCGCACGCTATGCCTTTATCGGCCGGTTTGAACGGCTGGAGCCGGACATGGAAACCCTCTGCCGGCATATTTTCGGCCGGTTTGACGGGTTGACCACACGCACGGCGGGGCGCACGGGGGCCTCGGGGGCGGATGTGCGGATAGCACCGGAAAACCGGCAAATGATTTACAGGCTTTATGAACGGGACTATGATCTGTTCTATAGTGAAATCCTGCCGGTCTGAACCATGCCCCTTTATCGCCATAAAACCAATACGGTCTTTTTTGTCCATATCCCCAAAACCGGCGGCTCCACCATCGAGCGGATGTTGCAGGCGGCCGGCGCGGCGCAGGCGTTGAAATCGCCTCTGGGCAAGGGGTTCGGCCGTTGCACGCTGCAACATATGCACGCGGACCTGTATACGGGGTTTGTGGATCCGGGGTTTTATGACCTCGGGTTTACCATCCTGCGCAACCCCTATGCGCGGCTGGCCAGTGAATACCGCTGGACCACCCGCAAGGACCGCCGCCGCCCATCCTTTGACCGCTGGCTGCGGCAGGCGCTGAAACACCATCTGCGCGATCCCTACCACGGCGACAACCATTTCCGCCCGCAGGCCGATTTTCTAACCGAAGGCATCCGCACCTACCGCTTCGAGGACGGCCTGCAGCGCCCCCTTCACGACGCTTTCGCCGCGCTCGATCTGGGGCCGCCTCCGGCGATGTTGCGCGCTAACGAAAGCGTGAAAACCCCGCTGGAAATTTCCCGCCGCACGATGGCGCTGGTGCAGGAACGCTATGCCCATGATTTCATGGCCTTCGACTACCCCCCCGACACCCTGCCCGAGGGGCTGTTGCTTGCCTAGGTTGAAACGACATTCATCTTATCCATAGCATTGCACCGGTTGCAGGGATGACCACTTGGTCACTTGGCGATAAGGCTGCGTAAGGCATTGCTATCATAGGTTTTATCTGTCAGGACATGACCGGCCCGCAAGCCCTCCAGCAGGGTCTGGGCCTGGGTGACATCGCCCCTCTGCCCCGGCGTCAGGATG
>JALWQC010000481.1 GCA_027080755.1 Paracoccaceae bacterium | reverse complement strand
GGACGGGATGGCGATTCTGGTGCGGGCCTCCTCCTCGCCGTCCCAATGGCCGATCAGGCGTATCTTTTCGCCTGTTTCGCGTTCTGTCCACAGGGTCTTGCCCAGCCGCTGTTCGTTACCTTTGATGATGGCGCTGGCGGCGGCCAGAATATGCGGGGTAGAGCGGTAGTTCTGTTCCAGCCGCACAATTTTCGCACCCGGAAAATCCTTTTCGAATTTCAGGATATTGCCAACCTCGGCCCCGCGCCAGCCATAGATGGACTGGTCGTCATCCCCGACACAACAGATGTTTTTATGCCCCCCCGCCAGCAGTCGCAGCCAGAGGTATTGCGCCACGTTGGTGTCCTGATACTCGTCTACCAGAATATATTTGAACCGGCGCTGGTATTGCGCCAGAACGTCGGGGAATTCCTGAAAAATGCGCACCATGTGCAACAGCAGATCCCCGAAATCCACTGCGTTCAGGGTTTTGAGGCGAGCCTGATAGGCGGCATACAGGTCCACCCCGCGCCGGTCATAAACGCCCGCCTCGCTGGCGGGGACCATTTCCGGCGTCCAGGCGCGGTTTTTCCACTGGTCGATAATGCCGGCCAGCATGCGCGGCGGCCAGCGTTTTTCGTCAATGTTTTCGGCACGGATCAACTGTTTGAGCAGCCGCAGCTGGTCGTCCGTGTCCAGAATGGTGAAATTCGATTTCAGACCGGCCAGTTCCGCATGCCGGCGCAGCAGCTTTACGCACAGGGAATGGAAAGTGCCGAGCCAGGGCATCCCTTCCACCGCCCCGCCGATGGTATTTCCGATGCGGTCCTTCATCTCGCGCGCGGCCTTGTTGGTAAAGGTCACGGCCAGAATTTCGTTCGGACGCGCCCGGCCCGTATTCAGCAGATGCACGATGCGGGTGATCAGGGCCTTTGTCTTGCCCGTCCCCGCCCCCGCCAGCACCAGCACCGGCCCGTCCAGCGTTTCCACTGCCTCGCGCTGGGGCGGGTTCAGCCCGTCCAGATAATCCACAGGCCGCCGCCCCATGGCCTGCTGCGACAGGGGGACATTCGCGGCGGCTTCAAAGGCCGCCTGTTCATCGAAATCATGCTCGCTCATACCGGCCAAACTAGCGCCGTTTGCCGCCGAATAAAAGGGGCATGTTCGCAAAATGTTCCGACAGCCGACGATGCCGCATTGAAAACGCACGCTCCGGCAGGTAAAAGCCGTGCAACTGTCCGTCACCCAATCCCGAAAGGTTCCGTGATGAAAAACTTCCGTAAAATCCTGATTGCCAACCGTGGCGAGATCGCCATCCGCATCATGCGCGCCGCCAATGAAATGGGCAAACGCACGGTGGCGGTCTATGCGGAAGAGGACAAGTTATCCCTGCACCGTTTCAAATCGGACGAGGCCTATCGCATTGGTGCGGGGCTGGGGCCGGTTGCCGCCTATCTGAGCATTGACGAAATCATCCGCGTAGCGAAAGAATGCGGCGCCGATGCCATCCACCCGGGCTATGGCCTGCTGTCGGAAAACCCCGATTTCGTCGATGCCTGCACGGCGGCAGGGATTGCCTTTATCGGCCCGAAAGCCGCCACCATGCGCCAGCTTGGCGACAAGGCCAGCGCGCGGCGTGTGGCAATAGAGGCCGGCGTCCCCGTTGTTCCCGCCACCGACGTTCTGCCCGATGATATGGATCAGGTCCGGCGCATGGCGGATGCGGTCGGCTATCCCTTTATGCTCAAGGCGTCATGGGGCGGCGGTGGCCGCGGCATGCGCCCGATCATGTCCCCCGACGAGTTGGAGGAAAAGGTCCTCGAAGGCCGGCGCGAGGCCGAGGCCGCCTTTGGCAACGGCGAGGGCTATCTGGAACGTCTGGTGCAGAATGCCCGCCATGTAGAGGTGCAGATCCTTGGCGACCAGCACGGGCAGATCTATCACCTGTGGGAACGGGATTGTTCCGTGCAGCGGCGCAACCAGAAGGTCGTGGAACGCGCCCCCGCGCCCTATCTGACACAGAAACAACGCGAGGAGCTTTGCGCGCTGGGCCGCAAGATCTGCGCCCATGTGGGCTATGAATGTGCCGGCACCGTCGAATTCCTGATGGACATGGACACGGACGAGTTTTTCTTCATAGAGGTAAACCCCCGCGTGCAGGTCGAACACACCGTGACCGAGGAAGTCACCGGCATCGACATCGTGCGCGCCCAGATCCTGATCGCAGAAGGCGCGACCATCGAACAGGCCACCGGCAAGGCGGCGCAGGAAGATATCCGTCTGAACGGCCACGCCCTGCAATGCCGCATCACCACCGAGGACCCGCAGAACAATTTCATCCCCGACTACGGCCGCATCACCGCCTATCGCGGCGCCACCGGCATGGGAATCCGGCTGGACGGCGGCACGGCCTATAGCGGCGCGGTCATCACGCGCTATTACGACAGCCTGCTGGAAAAAGTCACCGCCTGGGCCCCGACGCCGGAAATGGCCATCGCCCGCATGGACCGCGCCCTGCGCGAATTCCGCATCCGCGGCGTGTCCACCAACATCGCCTTTGTGGAAAACCTGCTGAAACATCCGGTGTTTCTGAACAACACCTACACCACAAAATTCATCGACAACACGCCCGAGCTGTTCAAGTTCCGCAAACGTCGCGACCGCGCCACAAAAATCCTGACCTATATCGCCGATATCACCGTTAACGGT
>JALWQC010000480.1 GCA_027080755.1 Paracoccaceae bacterium | reverse complement strand
CTGCCCTCTATCCCGTTTTTCGAGACAACAAACTCCCCCGTCACCGACATATCGCCAACCGTCAGGCGCACGGGCTTGACCGGCGCGCCGAAATGCGGCGCCATAAAGCGCGACCATTCCCGCCGGAATCCCATATTTGCCGGCCGGAACGGCGCCAACGGCCCCCCGATCCATTCCGCCCATTCTCCATCCGATCCCAGCCGCGCCCAACTGGCTCCGCCCGGTGCCAGCACGGTCACATCCGCCGTGATTTCCTGCCGGCCTTGCGGCGTTTCAAACAGCAAGGCGCCCCCTTGCCAGCCCTGCCAACGCCAGCGCATATTGAACCGCACGCCCTTGCCGTCCAGTTCCCGCACCCAGGCCCGCAACAATGGCGAGGCCTTCATCGCCACCGGAAACACCCGCCCGCTCGATCCGGTGAAAACCTCCTGCCCCAGCCGTCGTGCCCAGTCCTGCACCTGCACGGGGCCGAAATCCCGCAGCATCGGCGCCAGCCAGTCGCGCGCCGTGCCATAGGCTGCCAGAAAATCCTCCAACGGCTCGTCCTTCGTCAGGTTCAGGCCCGACTTCCCCGCCATCAGGAATTTGCGGCCCAGAGTCGGCTTGGCCTCGGCCAGCGTCACCGCCAGCCCTGCATCCGCCAAGGCCCCCGCTGCCATCAGGCCCGCAGGCCCGCCGCCAATGACCAGCGCCTGTTTCATGAAAACCGCGCGGGCGACAAGCCATCCACGACCCAAGGGGACAGTTCCGGCGTCCGGCCATCTATCAACGCCGCCGCCAGATCCGACATCGCGGGCGAGGTCTGCACCCCGTAGCCGCCCTGCCCCGCCAGCCAGAAAAACCCGTCCGCCGCCGGATCAAACCCGACAACCGGCGTGCGGTCCGGCGCAAAACTGCGCAGACCGGCCCAGCTGCCCTCGATGCGCGTGACCTCCTCGGTGACGAATTCCTGATAGCGCGCGATGCCCTCGGCCAGCACCATATCGTCGGCCCAGGCATCCATCGGTTCCACGGGATCCTCCTCGGCGGGGGATACCAGCCACTTGCCCGCATCGGGCTTTGCGTACCATGTTTCGGGGGCGTTCAACAGCATCGGCCAGTGGCGCACATCCCGCCCGCCAGGCGCCGGCAGCCGCGCGACGGAGCGCCGAAAGGGCTGTATCCCCAACGCCCTGACCCCCGCCATTTTCGCCACATCGTCCGCCCATGCACCGGCCGCATTCACCACCAGCGGCGCGGAAAATTCCCCCGCCAGCGTTTCCACAATCCAGTCCCCCGCACGGCGCAATCCCGTCACCCGCGCACCGGTCACGATCCGCGCCCCGTTGCCCCGCGCGGTTTTCAGATAGCCCTGAAACAACAGGTCCACATCAATATCCCGCGCCGAGGTTTCCAGCACCGCATCCGCCAGCTTTTCCGCCCTCAGGATCGGCACCATTTCCAACGCCGCGTCGCGCCCGATGTGGTCCACCTCCGGCTCTGCCAGATAACCGTCCAGCAAAGGCCGCTCGCTTTCATCCGCCACAATCAGCACGCCGCGCGGCGACAGCACGCCCGCCGCCTCCAACGCCGGACCGCTGGCCCGGTTGAGCGCCCGCACCACGTCGGAACCGTAGTTCACCACATACATCGCCGCCGAACGCCCCGTGGAATGATAGCCGGGGGTTTCCTCGCCCTCCAGCAGCACCACATCGGCAAACCCCGAGGCCTTTGCCGCCAGACTCGCCCCCGCAATCCCGCCGCCGATGATGATAATATCGGCCCGCGTCATGCCAGCGTTTCCAGCGCCCGCGCGAAGACCGCCGCATCGACATTGCCGCCGGTCGTCACCGCAATCACCGTATCCGCGCCGATGTCATCCCCGTGGAACAACGCCGCCGCCAATGAGACCGCCCCGCCCGGTTCCAGCACAATTTTCAGCCGCTGGAAGGCTAGCGCCATGGCGCGCAGGGCTTCGTCATCCGTCACCACCAGTCCGGCCCCACACAGCCGTTGCATCACCGGAAAGGTGATTTCCCCCGGCGCCGGCGTTACAATCGCGTCGCAGATGGATCCGCCCTGCGTCGCATTCGTTTCAATCCGCCCCGCCGCCAGCGAGCGCGCCGTATCGTCGAAGCCTTCCGGCTCGCAAGGGCGCACCAGCATATCGGGGGCCTCCGCCGCCAAAGCCAGCGCGATCCCCGAGGTCAGCCCGCCCCCGCCGCAGTTCACCAGAACCTCGGCCGTGGTGATGCCTTCCGCGCGCGCCTGTTGCGCCAGTTCCAGCCCCGTCGTCCCCTGACCGGCAATCACCAGCGGCTCGTCATAGGGTTTGACCAGCACCAGCCCGCGTTCCGCGGCCAGCCGCGCGCCGATTTCCTCGCGCGAATCCCGCAGGCGGTCATAGGTGACCACCTCTGCCCCCAGCGCGCGGGTGTTGGCGATCTTCAACGCGGGCGAATCTGCGGGCATCACGATCACCGCCGGCACCCCGTGACGCGAGGCCGCCAGCGCGATCCCCTGCGCATGGTTGCCCGAGGAATAGGCAATCACCCCCCTTGCCCGCGCCGCCGCATCCATCCCCGACAGGGCCGACCACGCGCCGCGGAACTTGAAACTGCCGGTATGTTGCAGGTTCTCGGCCTTCACAAACACCCGCCGGCCGGCGATTTCATCCAGAAACGGCGAGGACAAAAGCGGCGTTTTACGC
>JALWQC010000479.1 GCA_027080755.1 Paracoccaceae bacterium | reverse complement strand
TCGGGACATTCGCCCACCAGACCGACAAGCTGGCGGAACTGGTGTGTTCCAACTCCTTCCGCTCCGATGATGACGAATCAAACGCCGTCGGGCTGCTGCACTGGGAAATGCGGCAGGCCGGCGGGCTGATCATGGAAATGGCCGACCGCCACACCCTGCCCGCCGGCGGTGCCCTGGCCGTGGATCGCGAGGCCTTTTCCGCCGCCGTGACCGAAAAGCTGCTGGCCCATCCGCTGGTGACGCTGGAACGGGGCGAAGTGGCCGGATTGCCGCCCGAGGACTGGGACAGCGTGATCATCGCCACCGGCCCGCTGACATCCATTGCGCTGGCCGAGGCTGTGGCAGGCCTGAACGACGAAACCGCGCTGGCGTTTTTCGATGCCATCGCGCCGATCGTCTATGCAGACAGCATCAACATGGACAAGGCGTGGAAACAGTCCCGCTATGACAAGGGCGAGACCGAGGAACAGCGCACCGCCTATATCAACTGCCCGATGGACGAGGCCCAGTATAATGCCTTTATCGACGCGCTTCTGGGCGCGGAAAAGACCGAATTCAAGGACTGGGAAAAGGACACCCCCTATTTCGACGGTTGCCTGCCGATCGAGGTCATGGCCGAGCGCGGCCGCGAGACCCTGCGTTGGGGCCCGATGAAGCCCGTCGGGCTGACCAACCCGCATGCGCCGGACGTCAAACCCCATGCGGTGGTGCAGCTGCGACAGGATAACGCCTTGGGAACGCTGTATAATATCGTCGGCTTCCAGACCAAGATGAAATACGGCGCGCAGACCGAGGTGTTCCGCATGATCCCCGGGCTGGAGGATGCAAATTTCGCGCGGCTTGGCGGTATCCACCGCAACACGTTCATCAATTCGCCGCGTTTGCTGGATGACCGGATGCGCATGAAATCCGCGCCGCGCCTGCGTTTTGCCGGCCAGATAACCGGTGTGGAAGGCTATGTGGAAAGCACGGCGATGGGGCTGCTGGCGGGGCGGATGGCGGCCTCGGAACGGCTGGGCAAACCGCTCGGGCCGCCGCCGTTTACCACGGCCACCGGTGCGTTGGTTAACCATATTACCGGCGGCGCCGCGGCGAAACATTTCCAGCCGATGAACGTCAATTTCGGCCTGTTCCCGCCGGTCGAGGGCGTCAAGGGCGGGCGGCGCAACCGCGTGACCCGCTACAAGGCCTATACGGACCGCGCCAAGGCGGATTTCCGGGCATGGCTCACCTAGAACGCTTCGCCCCCTCGCCCACCGGCCCGCTGCATCTGGGCCACGCCTTTTCCGCACTGACCGCCTGGGAAAGGGCGCAGGCAGCGGGCGGGGGCTTTTTGTTGCGCCTCGAGGATATCGACACCGCACGCAGCCGCGCCGAATATGTTCAGGCTATTTTCGAGGACCTGCACTGGCTGGGGCTGGACTGGCCGACACCGGTTCTGCGCCAGTACACGCGCCTGCCCGCCTATCGCAACGCTTTGCAAAAACTGGATAAAATGGGGCTGACCTATGCCTGCACCTGCACGCGGCGCGACATTGCCAACGCCCTTGGCGCCCCGCAGGAGGGCGCGCCGCTCGGCCCCGACGGTGTGATCTATCCGGGCACCTGCAAGGGGCAGAACCGGCAGGGCCCGGCGGCGATCCGGCTGGATATGGCCAAGGCCGTCACAGGTGATATCACATATTTCGAGGGCAGCACCCCCGTCACCACCCCCCGCGCGGAGATGATCGAAACCATTGGCGATATCGTTCTGGCACGCAAGGATATCGGCACCTCCTACCACCTGTCGGTCGTGCTGGACGATGCGTTTCAGGGCATCACCCATGTCACGCGCGGTGCCGACCTGCGCCCTGCCACCCCGATCCATGCGCTGCTGCAAAACCTGCTGGGCCTGCCCGCCCCCGTTTACCATCATCACCGCCTGATCCGGGACGAAAACGGCAAACGTCTGGCCAAACGCGACGACGCCCGCGCCATCGCCAAATACCGCGCCGAGGGGGCCAGCCCGCAAGACATCCGCAAGATGGTCGGGCTTTAGTCTACCCGCTCGTAGTCGATCATATCGGACTTCAGGATGGTGATCTTGTGCTTCACCGTGAACGGATGCGAGGTGATAGCCCCGAAATCCGTCTGCACCCCGCCCACGGTCAGATGAAACCGCATTTCCAGCCCGACCCGCACCCGCGCATCAAGACAGGCGCCATCCGCCAGTTGCCCTTCCAGAACCGGCAGGGATGTCGATACGCTTTGCAATTCCAGTTTAAAATCCTGCGCCGTGCCGCTTTTGTTGCAGACGGTGATATCCTCGCGCCCGCCGAAAATCATCAGATACAGCACAAAGCCGCCCGCCAGCAGAACCGCGCTGATCGCCGCTATCAAAATAATGGTAAACCCTTTTCCAGACATCCTAGGCCCCTTCCGGTTTCATCAGTTCCACCTCGTCCCCCGCCCGCACGGCGGTATAAAAACAGGAGCGGCGGTTGGTGTGGCAGGCCGGTCCGGCCTGTTCGACCTGCAGCAACAGACAGTCGCGATCGCAATCCACGCGAAAATCCTTGAGCGTCTGCACATGGCCCGAGGTCTCGCCCTTGCGCCACAATTCCCCGCGCGAACGCGACCAATAGGTGACGCGGCCGGTGCGCAGGGTCTCGGCCAGACTGTCGGCGTTCATCCAGGCCATCATCAGCAC
>JALWQC010000478.1 GCA_027080755.1 Paracoccaceae bacterium | reverse complement strand
TGTATTGCGACAGCGACGACAGCCTGGAACGGCGCGCGGCGCAATCGACGCTGGACCTGATCTTCCACCGGCTGACAACCTGGCTGGCCCCCGTGCTGGCCTTCACGATGGAGGACGTCTGGCTGCACCGTTTCCCGGGCAAGGACAGCTCTGTCCATCTGGAGGATTTCCCCCCCACCCCGCCGGAATGGCGCGACGCGGCGCTGGCGGAAAAATGGGAGGCCGTGCGCAAGGTGCGCCGCGTGGTCACCGGCGCGATAGAGGTGGAACGCACGGCGAAAAACATCGGCGCCTCGCTGGAGGCCGCACCGACCGTCTATATCGAGGACCCCGCCGTGCGCGAGATCATCGAAAGCGTCGATTTTGCCGATATCTGCATCACCTCGGACATCACGGTTTCGGGGGACACACCGCCAAACGGGGCCTTTGTCCTGCCCGACGATATCGCCGGAACCGGTGTGGTCTTTGCCAAAGCCACGGGGGAAAAATGCCTGCGGTGCTGGAAGGTCAGCCCCGACGTCGGCACGCACAGGCACGAAGGCGTGTGCGGGCGTTGTGACGAGGCGCTGGGGTAACCCGAAAAAAAACAAGCCGCGCCGGATGTCTGGCGCGGCTTTTTCGTTCGGCGGGCCTATTTCACCGTCAGGATCGTCCACATCCCCGAGGCATAATGCCCCGCGATGTTGCAATAGAGCGCATAGGTCCCCGGCTCCAGCGTCACGGTCAGGGCGCCACTGTCCCCGGGGGCCAGCTCGGACACCTCGCCCGCGCTGCCGGCGGCTTCCTCGTCCACACGGGCCATATCGGCCACATAGGGCAGCGTGCCGTCGGGGCCGAGTTTGGACACAACCATTTCATGTTCGCTGTCCGTCGAGGCATTGAGAACATCAAAGGTGATCTCGCCGGCGGGAACGGTTGTTACATTGGCCGTAACGCCCATCGTGTCCGTAGCATGATCCGCCCCGTCCCCGATCTTGTGGTTGTCGAGCATATCCATATCGGCCCCTGCATCCCACAAAAAGACGTGCAGCGTGGTTCCGGCAAAGGCCGGCGAGGCGATGGCGGCGCCGGCGAAAATCGCGGCGGCCAGAATATTTCTTGCAAGTTTCATTGGTAATCTCCTGAGTTTCGGGCAAGGCGGAGGATGTCTCTGTTTCCGGTTGCTCCAACCGGAGCCTGGGGCGAAAACAGGGCGCGGGATATTGGACTTTGGGTATATCGGGGGGATTTGTTACCAAAGTTATATGATTTTCGTGAATTTCGGCACAAAAAATATAGCGTCGGGCGTGATTGCCGCGCTATTGGCCGGAAAATCCTGTGTGGTTCTTACCGGAACCTGATGTCGGCACCCCGGGTTTCGCGAGGGGCCTGTAAGCGGAAAGAACGGTCACCGCACCAGAGGAAAGCCTGAACCTGAGATTGTTGCTGGCATGATGCCG
Source organism: Paracoccaceae bacterium (assembly GCA_027080755.1). Classification (GTDB taxonomy): domain Bacteria; phylum Pseudomonadota; class Alphaproteobacteria; order Rhodobacterales; family Rhodobacteraceae; genus NORP23. Next base: position 1,254 of record JALWQC010000478.1, on the reverse strand, counting down.
GTTGTCAGTCGGCGCAACGTTCAGGCGGTTAGTGTGATGTTGCAGAAAATTGCAACGAAAAGGTATTAACAAATCTCTGGTGCGGTAAACCACGGGTGGAAAGCCCGTCTCGCTCAGTGCGAATCGTTATACAGCACAGCGGTTAAGATTTGGTTGAGGCCGGCAGGATTTGTTGCACGATCCCCGCGAACAGCAGATACAGGCTGGACAGCAGCAACAGGGTTTTCGCCACCTGCGGGGGGTGGAAATCCCCCCAGCCGATCCAGATGGCCGTCCCCACCCACAGCACCATGACCAGCAGCGACAGCGGGCGCCAGCGCTCGGTGCGCACGGGGTGGATGAACTTCAACCCGAAGAATTGCGCCAGCGCCAGAACGCCGATCACCGTCAGGCTGATCCACGGCGCCGGTCCCAGGGCAAACAGCACCAGCGCCACCATGTTCCAGCAGCCCGGAAAACCGGAAAAGGAATTATCGGCCGTTTTCATGCGCGTATCGGCAAAATAGATGACACCGGTCACGGTAATCACAATGGCGGCAATCCAGCCTTCCCATTCCGGCAGCAGCCCCGAGCGGGTGATCGCATAGGCGGGAATAAAAACATAGGTCAGAAAGTCGATGATCAGGTCCAGCAGCACCCCGTCCCATGCGGCGGCGTATTTTTTCACGTTGTAGCGGCGCGCCAGCGGGCCGTCGATGCCGTCCACGATCAGGGCGGCCAGCAGCCACAGGAACATGACGGACCAGTCCTTGTCCCCCGCGGCCAGCATGGCGAACAGGGCAAGGGCGGCACCGGTTGCGGTGAACAGATGGACGCTGAAGGCTTTTATAAAATGGGTCATCGGGGGGCTTCGGGGGCTGTGCGCAAAACGAAGGCCCGCCGTTCAGCGGGCCTTGCGATAGGTTTGGCCGGTTCAGGAACCGCTGCGGATCCAGACCTCTACCCGGCGGTTGATACCTTTGCCGGCGTTGGTCAGGTTACAGGCCGAGGGCTTCAATTCCCCGTAGCCAAGCGGCGTGAAGGAAATATGGGACAACTGGTCGCCCGCATAATCGTTCACCTGTTTGATGGCCTCTTCGGCGCGTTTGATCGACAGGGCGCGGTTGGCCCCGAACACGCCGTCATTGTCGGTAAAGCCGACGAAGGCGACCTCGGTTCCCTCGGGCTGGGTGCTTAGATAATCGACCAGCCGCACCATATCCAGCGTCGATTTGCGCTCCAGCCGGTTGGAGGCGGCGGCGAAACGGAAGGTGG
>JALWQC010000477.1 GCA_027080755.1 Paracoccaceae bacterium | reverse complement strand
GCTCATATCCGGTGCCGCCGCATGGCCCAGACGTTCCTCGGGGGCGGCCAGCAGGCCCAGCGCGAGCCGTGTTGTCGGGCCGAAACCGCCGATACCGACGCCCGAAAGCTGCACCATTTCCTTGGCCACGGGGCGTTCGCCCGACAGCGCCAGCAGCAACTCGTCCTGCCCGTTGCCGGCCACGCCGCCCACGCCCAGCACCTCGCCGGCGCGCAGTTCCAGCGACACATCCGACAGGCTGGTCCCGAAGGGATCGAGCGAGGCAAGCGACAGCCCGTCCAGCTTCAACAGCACCTCGCCGGGGGTGAATTCGCGGGCACTCGGCATGGCCAGCTCGCCCCCGATCATCATTTCCGCCATGGAACGCGCGGTTTCCTCGGCCGGTATGCAGGTATCGACCACCTTGCCCATACGCAGGATCGTGGCGCTGTCACACAGGGCTTTGATCTCGTCCAGTTTGTGACTGATATACAGGATCGCCACCCCTTCCGAGGACAGCTTGCGCAACGTGGTAAACAGCGTGTCCACCTCTTGCGGCGTCAGAACCGAGGTCGGCTCGTCCATGATCAGCAGTTTGGGGTTCTGCAACAGGCAGCGCACGATCTCTACCCGCTGGCGTTCGCCCACGGACAGATCCCCGATCAGGCGGTCCGGATCCAGCGGCAGCCCGTAGGCCGCGCTGACATCGCGGATTTTTTGCGCCAGTTCCAGACGCGGCGGTGCATCCTCCATCCCCAAGGTGATGTTTTCGGCCACATTCATCGCCTCGAACAGGGAAAAATGCTGGAACACCATGCCCACGCCCAGCGCGCGCGCCTCGCTCGGTTTATGGGGCATATAGTGTTTGCCGTGCAGGTGCATGTCGCCACTGTCCGGCCGCACCAGACCGTAAATCATTTTCACCAGCGTCGATTTTCCCGCCCCGTTTTCCCCCAGCAGCGCGTGGATTTCCCCCGGCTGAATCGAAAAACTGACGTTATCGTTGGCCTGAACACCGGGATAAGCCTTGCTTAGCCCCTCGATGGTCAATAACGGTTCGCTCATGCACGGACCTCCCTTTTTTGTTCTTGTGTCGCGCGTTGCTGCAATAGCGCAGCTGCGACCCCGACTGCAATCGCCATCGGCTCTTTACCAAGGCTGCGGTCCCCGATCGGGCATTGCATCCGCGACGGATCCACCCCCGCCTGACGCAACCGTTTCATAAACCGCGCCCGTTTCGTGTCCGAGCCGATCACCCCGAGCGCCCCGAACCCGCGCGACAATACCGCGTGGCAGATCTCGAAATCGAGGGCGTGGGAATAGGTTAATACAAGGTGAACAGCCTCTTCCGGCGCATGTTTTACCACCCGTGCCGGATCGCCGGCCACCAGCATATCAACCTGTTCGGGCAGGGTTTCGGGGAAACGGGCCCGGTCCGTATCCACCCAAGTTATGGTAAACGGCAGTTCGGACAGGACGCTTACCAGCGCGCGCCCGACATGGCCGGCCCCGTAAATCCACAACGGCGTTTTGTCCTGCGCCAGCGGCTCGACCAGCCAGCCATCGACCAGCACGATCCCGCGCGCCGCCACGCCCGAGCGCATCTCGCGCAGGGTTTTCTGCACCCGCAACGGCGGAATTTCCGGCACCGCCCCCGAGGCCACAGGCCGCGCATAAATCCCCTCAAGTTCAGGCAGACCGTTGGCGAAACTTTCCACCAGAACCTTGACGGAACCGCCGCAGCACTGCCCCAACGCAGGGCCAAGCGGCATGTCCAGCAGCTCGCGCGCGAAAGGTTTCCCCAGCATCGCCCGCGCCACTTCCAGCGCCTTGTATTCCAGCGCCCCGCCGCCGATGGTGCCGCTTTGCCCCTCGGCGTTAACCAACATCACCGTCCCGCTCTCCCGCGGGGCCGAGCCGCGCTGCCCGGCGACAACCACCCGCACCAAGGGCTTGTCCAAGGGAACCCCGACAGAGTTCACGCCTTGCCCTCGCCCATGCGCGCCGCGGCACGTTGCAAACGTTCGATCGTGGCCGGCGCATCCATCGCGATATACTCCCCGCCGGCCTGCGACAGGGCGTCGGACAGCGCGAAAAAGGCGGAAATGCCGTGGTTGAAGGGCGGCTCTCCGACCGCTTTGGATTTATAGATCGTGTCCTCGCGGTTCTCGCCATCCCAGAGCGCCACGTTGAAAACCCCGGGACGGTCGGCGCAGGCCGGTATTTTGTAGGTAGAGGGCGCATGCGTCAGCAGCGCGCCCTTGTCGTTCCAGACCAGTTCCTCCATCGTCAGCCAGCCGGCGCCCTGCACATAGGCACCCTCTATCTGGCCGATATCCAGAACCGGATTCAGGCTGCGCCCCGCGTCGTGCAGGATGTCCGTGCGCAGGATGCGGTTTTCGCCGGTCAGCGTGTCCACCAGAACCTCGCTTACCGCCGCGCCATAGGCGAAATACAGGAACGGGCGGCCCTTGCCGGCCATCCGGTCCCAGTCGATTTTCGGCGTTTTGTAGAACCCCGTTGCCGACAGCGAGACCCGCCCCACATAGGCCGCGTTAACCAGTTCGGCAAAGGACATCACCTGATCGCCAACCGTCACCTGCCCGTCGGCAAAGCGGATGCTATCGGCCGGAACCTGCCATTTTTCCGCGGCAAAGGCGACCATCCGGCCCTTGATCGTCTCGCAGGCCGCCTTGCAGGCCATGCCGTTCAGATC
>JALWQC010000476.1 GCA_027080755.1 Paracoccaceae bacterium | reverse complement strand
CTTGACGGCGCCCCCGTCAGGGCGGATATTTCCACGGATCCGCATTTGCGACCCACCATCACAACGGGCACCCCCGGCACAGAGGCACCATGATCTATACTTCGGCAAAGGACTGGAACGCGGCGGCGCATAAAAATGTGGCGCTGATCGGCATGTCGGGGCTGGGCAAGACCTATCTGTCCAACATGCTGCGCGATACGGGGGACTGGTTTCACTACTCGGTCGATTACCGGATCGGCACGCGCTATATGGGCGAACATATCGTCGACAATTTCAAGCGCGAGGCCATGCGGGTGCCGTTTCTGCGCGACCTGCTGAAATCGGATTCGATCTATATTGCCTCCAACATCACCTTTGAAAACCTGTCGCCGCTGTCCAGCTATCTGGGCAAGCCGGGCAATCCCGACAAGGGCGGTATCGATTTCGAGGACTATATAACCCGCCAGCGCCAGCACCGGCAGGCGGAACTGGCGGCGCTGGAGGATACGGCGCATTTTGTCCACAAGGCGCAGGATATCTATGGCTATCGCAATTTCGTCTGCGATACCTCCGGCTCCATCTGCGAGGTGATAGAGGGCCCCGACGACCCGGCACTGGACGCGCTGTCGCAATCCGTGCTGCCGGTGTGGATCCGCGGCACGGCGGCCCATACGGATGAACTGGTCGCCCGTTTCGCCGCCGCCCCCAAACCGATGTATTACCGCGAGGATTTCCTGCGTGAAAAATGGGCGCAATATCTGGCGGAACGCGATGTGCAGCCCCGCAATGTGGACCCGGACGATTTTATCCGCTGGGGCTATCGCGAGCTGCTGCAACACCGCCTGCCCCGCTATGAAGCCATCGCGCAGCGCGGCATAACGCTGGAGGCCGACGAAGTGCGCCACATCCGCGACGCCGCCGATTTTGACGACCTGATTGCAACAGCCCTCGAGCGGAGCAAAACCTGATGCCTATCCGAATTCCTTCCGACCTGCCGGCCTATGACATCCTTGAATCCGAGGGCGTCAATGTCATGTCCGAGGAAACCGCCAACCGGCAGGAAATCCGCCCCCTGCAGATCGGCCTGCTGAACCTGATGCCGAAAAAAGAGCAGACGGAAACCCAGTTCGCCCGCCTGATCGGCGCCAGCCCGATCCAGATCGAGCTGACCCTGATCCGCATGACCGAACATGTGGCCAAAAACACCGCCCCCGCCCATATGGAGGCCTTCTACCAGTCCTTTCAGGATGTCAAACACCGCAATTTCGACGGGCTGATCATCACCGGCGCCCCGATCGAGCACCTGCCCTTCGAAGAGGTATCCTACTGGGACGAAATGCAGGAAGTCATGGACTGGACGCAGACCAATGTCCTGTCCACCTTCGGCGTCTGCTGGGGCGGCATGGCGATGATCTACCACCAGAACGGCGTGCCCAAACACATGCTGGACCAGAAGGCCTTTGGCTGTTTCCGGCATAAAAACCTGGCCCCTGCCTCGCATTACCTGCGCGGGTTCTCCGACGATTTCACCGTGCCGGTGTCCCGCTGGACCGAGGTGCGCAAGGAAGACATCGAAGGGCTGGACAATCTGGACATCCTGATGCACTCGGACGAGGTCGGCCCCTGTCTGGTAGAGGATAAAAAGCACCGTGCGCTCTATATTTTCAACCATCTGGAATATGACAGCGACACGTTGAAACAGGAATACGACCGCGATGTGGCCAAGGGGGCGCCGGTGGAAATCCCGAAAAACTACTATCCCGACGATGATCCCTCGCAGCCGCCGGAAAACCGCTGGCGCTCCCATGCGCATCTGCTTTACGGCAACTGGATAAACGAGATTTACCAGACCACCAACATCGATCTGGACAAGATACTGGAGGGGGATTCCAAATGAGTGACAGCGAAAAACCCTTTGACGGGGCGATCACGAAATTCTTCCGCACCGGCGCCCCCGATGCCGTGCGCGAGGCGATCCTGAAGGCGCGCAAAAAGGACATCCTGAACCCGGACTATCCCTATAAAAAGCGCATGAAACGCAAGGAATACGAGGCCGAGTATCAGGCGCTTCAGGTGGAACTGGTGAAAATGCAGGCCTGGGCGGCCCGGACCGGCCAGCGCATCGCCGTGGTGTTCGAGGGGCGCGACGCCGCCGGCAAGGGCGGCACGATCAAGCGGTTCCGTGAAAACCTGAACCCGCGTGTGGCCAGGGTCGTTGCCCTGTCCAAGCCCAGCGAGATCGAGCGCGGCCAATGGTATTTCCAGCGTTACATCGCCAATCTGCCCAACCGCGGCGAAATCGCGTTTTTCGACCGCTCCTGGTATAACCGCGCCGTGATCGAACCGGTTTTTGGCTTTTGCACCGAGGCGCAGAAAAAGACGTTTTTCAAACAGGTGCCGGATTTCGAACAGATGTTGCAGGACGACGGCATTATCCTGATCAAGATCTGGCTGACGGTCGGGCGCGCGGAACAGTTGCGCCGGTTTCTGGAACGGGAATCCAATCCGCTCAAACAATGGAAGCTGTCGGGAATAGACGTCAAGGGGCTGTCGCTCTGGTCGCAGTATTCGGCGGCGATTACGGAAATGTTTGCCCGCAGCCACACGAAATCCGCGCCGTGGAATGTGGTGCGCTCGGACGACAAACGCCGCGCGCGGCTGGCGGCGATCCGGCTGGTGCTGTCGCAGCTGCCCTATACGGGGAAAAACCTGAATGTGGCCCAGCCCCCCGACCCCGCGATCTGCGGCGCCCCCGACATGATCCGCACGGAACGGGACTGACACCTTGTTATGCCCCCCGCTGCACGCTAGATATCGGGCATGGATAAAAAGAACGGGCGCAAGGCCTATCATCACGGCAATCTGAAGCAGGCGCTGGTAGAGGCGACCCTCTCGCTTATTCAGGAAAAGGGGCCGAACGGCTTTACCCTGGCCGAGGCCGCGCGTCTGGCCGGTGTCAGCCCCGCCGCCCCCTACCGCCATTTCAAGAACCGCGAGGATCTGATCGCCGAGGTGGCGCGCCAGGGCTATATCCTGTTCGCCGAGCAACTGGAGGCCGCCTATAACCACGCCCGCCCCAGCCCCCTGATCGCCTTCGAGGCAACCGGCCGCGCCTATCTGGATTTCGCCCGCACCAATCCCGGGCATTATATCGCCATGTTTGAATCCGGCGTCTCTACCGCCGGCAATCCCGACCTGAACATGGTGGAAAACCGCGCCATGGCGGTGCTGACACAAGCGGCGGAAAAACTGTTCGAGGATATCCCCCCCGACCGCCGCCCCCCTGCCAGCATGGTCAGCCACCACATCTGGGCCATGTCCCACGGCGTGGTGGAACTGTTCGCGCGTGGCGAGCCGGGCGGACGCGCCCCCTTTTCCCCCGAGGAGTTGCTGGAAAGCGGAATCGGCATCTATCTGCGTGGTCTGGGCATAATTCCGAAATAATTCCGGTTTTTTTGCGCCCTGCCCTTGCGAAAAGCAAAAAGACTCCCAAATATGTTAATGTGAATAACATTTACATTGAAAGGAACGCCAAAATGAACTCTCCCGCTCACCTGTTTGAACAAGGTCGGGATTGGCTCGATGACCACGGCAAGCCGGCCTGGATCGCAACGATGGTCCTGGGGTTTGTCTTCTTCTGGCCTGTTGGCCTTTTTGTCCTCTTTTACATGATCGGAACCAATCGCATGGGAAATCACATGAAACACAAGATGCGCGGACGCATGGGGAAATGCTGCGGCAAGCAGCGCTACGGACGCAGCACCGGCAACAGCGCCTTTGACGCCTACCGCGAGGAAACCCTGAAACGTCTGGAAGACGAACAGAACGCCTTCCAGTCCTTCCTGCAGAACCTGCGCGAGGCCAAAGACCGCGCCGAGTTTGACGAATTCATGAATTCGCGCAAAGATGCCGACACCGGCGAACAGGCACCGGCCTGACCATTATCGCCCCCGCCAGCCGCGGGGGCGCACCATCCATAAACACGGGGACACCATGACCTATAGCACTTCGGCCCATACCGGCCTGCCCGACCCGGATCTGGACAGACAGTTTTACGAGGGCGTGCCCTCGCGCCGCTTTCTTGCGTGGCTGTTTGACGGGGCGATCACCTTTGCCATTACGCTGCTGCTTAGTCTGGTCAGCTTTGGCGTCGGGTTCTTCTTTTTCCCCTTCATCTGGCTGATGACCGGTTTTGTCTACCGCAGCCTGACCATCGCGGCTGCCTCGGCGACACCGGGGATGCGGCTGGTGGGGATCGAATTGCGCGACCGCAGTGGCGCGCGGCTAAGCCCGGGTCTGGCCCTGGCCCATACCGCCCTGTTTTCGCTGGCGAGCGCCTCGGGGATCCTGCAACTGGTCAGCGCCTTCCTGATGCTTGGCTCGCGTTACGGGCAGGGTCTGCACGATATGATCCTTGGCACAACGGCCATAAACAGCCCGGCCTGACGGTAACCATATAAAAATTTAGGCATTGCTAAAAATGCCGGTGCCTTGTTAGGGTTAAGAAAACCTTACAAGGCATTTTTATGCGACACACCCTGCCCCTTGCGCCCCAGTTCTATGTGACGGCCCCGCAGACCTGCCCCTATCTGGAAGGCAAGGTCGAACGCAAGCTGTTCACCGCCCTTTACGGGGACGAGGCGCGCACGCTTAACAACAGCCTGTCACAACAGGGGTTCCGGCGCTCGCAAAACGTGCTGTACCGGCCCAGTTGTCCGGGGTGCAACGCCTGTATGTCGGCGCGTATCAAGGTGGCGGGGTTTACCCCCTCGCGCAGCCAGCGGCGTATCCTGAAGCGCAACAGCACCCTGCACCGTCAGGTCAAAGCCCCCTGGGCAACCGAGGAACATTACGAATTGTTCCAGAAATACCTCAACAGCCGCCACGCCGACGGGGGCATGGCCGGCATGGATATCTTCGAATTCGCCGCCATGATAGAGGAAACCCCCGTCATGACCCGCGTCGTGGAATATTACGAGCGCGACGAAACAGGCGAGGATCGCCTGATCGCCGCCTGCCTGAGCGACGTGTTGGAGGACGGGCTGTCCATGGTCTATTCCTTTTTCGACCCGACGCTGGAAAACCGCAGTCTGGGCGCCTTTATCATTCTGGACCATATCCACATGGCACAGGAATCCGGCCTGCCCTATGTCTATCTGGGGTTCTGGGTGCCGGGTAGCCCGAAAATGGCCTATAAATCCCGCTACCGCCCGCTGGAAATTTTCCACGGCGGCGCCTGGCAGGAACTGGAAAATCCGGATTCTTTCAGCGCGACGGACCATCCTCTGGACACCGATCCGGTGGCCGAACAGGTGGCCGCGATCCATCTGCCGGCCACACCGGAATAGGCCCGCAAGCCCCCCACGGCCCCCCGAAGCCTCCCGCAGGACAGAAAAAAAGCGCCCCGCGAAGGGCGCTTTTTCGTATCAGTTGCCCGACAGCAGATCCGGCAGGATCGTCACGACCCCCGGGAACAGCCACAGCATAAACAGCCCCAGCACCTGTATCAGCACAAAGGGTATCACCCCGCGATAGATCATCCCCGTGGTCACACTGGCCGGTGCCACCCCGCGCAGATAGAACAGGGCAAAGCCGAAGGGCGGTGTCAGGAAAGAGGTCTGCAGATTGACCGCAATCATGATCGTCACCCATTTGGGATCCATCGTGCCGCCATAGATCACCGGCCCGACAATCGGGATCACGATATAGATGATCTCCAGAAAATCGAGGACAAAGCCCAGGAAGAACAGCACCACCATCACAATCAGGAAAACCTGCCATTCCTGGTCGAAACTGCGCAGGAAGGCCTGGATGTAGTGTTCCCCGCCAAAGGAGATAATCACAAGGTTCAGCATCTGCGAGCCGATCAGGATGGCAAACACCATAGAGGTCACCTTGGCGGATTCCCGGATCACCGGCGCCAGAACCCCCGTGCGCCACAGCACCCAGATCGAATACAACAGCCCCCCGATCGCAACATGATAGAAAACCACCGCCGCGATAATGGCGATCGCGTTTTCAAAGGTCACATGCTCGATAGAGGCGCGCAGGTCGAAGTTGATCCCGACCAGCAACAGCAGCACCATGGAAAAGGTGGTGATCAGGATGATCTTGCCGCTTTTCTGTTCCTCCTGCAGCTTGCGGAAGGCCGCCAGCATGATCGCCCCGCCCGCGCCAAGCGCTGCGGCCGGCGTCGGGTTGGTGACCCCGCCAAGGATCGAGCCAAGCACCGCCACGATCAGAACCAGCGGCGGGAAGACCACACGCAACAGCTCGTTTTTCGCCAGACGGGACGCGGCCGTGCGCAAACCGTAGAAGATGATCGCGAAAGGGATGGCCTGCGCCAGAAACACGGTCCCCGGGGAGGTCAGCGGCCCCAGAAACAGCACATCGACCAGCGCCGACAGCACAATCCCGCCAACCCCGATCAGGATCGGCGTCTTGTCCGCCCGCGGCGCAATCCCGACGCTCAGCGCAAATGTCAGGGCAAAGATCACCAGCATCGACAGCAAACCGGTGCCGATGGGGGCCGCGGCGGCGACCATCTCGTCCTCTACCTGTTGCATCTGCTCGGGGGTGCGGGTGCGCTCTTCCTGCGTCAGCCCGCCGCCCGAGGCCTCTATCTGGGCTTGCTGCGCAACGGCTTCGTCCCATTTTTCCTGCCCGTGCAGTTCGATCATAGAGGCCTTGCACTGCTCGCTAACGTTGGTGCGCAGGGTGGCCTGCTGCCCCTGTTCGGCGACCGAAGACACCACGATCGACTGGCTGCCCGCGACGTTGAAGGAAATCATGGCAATGGCAAACAGGATAATCCCGACCGGAACCCCCAGAAACCACATCAGATTGTTGGCACGCCCGTTACCGGCCCCGCCACCGGCCATCGCCGGAATCGGGGGCGCCTTGTGCGGGCGGATCATTGCATAGACAAAGGCATACAGCCCGTAGAGCGCCGCCAGAAGGATCCCGGGCAGCAACGCCGCCTTGAACAGGGTGCCGACGGACAGAACCGCCGCCTCGCCCAGATAGGTCAGGGCATCGGAACAACCGGCCGCCGCCGCGCGCGATTCCTGCGCCGTGGCGTAAAGATCACCGGCCAGCGTGCCCAGCAGCACGATCACGATAGAGGGCGGAATGATCTGCCCCAGCGTCCCCGAAGCCGCAATAACCCCCGTCGCCAGTTCCGGCGAATAGTTGTGGCGCAGCATGGTCGGCAGGCTCAGCAGGCCCATCGTCACCACCGTCGCGCCGACAATCCCGGTAGAGGCCGCCAGAAACGCCCCCACAATCACCACCGACACCGCCAGACCGCCGGGCAGCGGGCCGAAGACGCGCGCCATGGTGGTCAGCAGATCGTTGGCGATCTTGGACCGCTCCAGCGTGATCCCCATCAGAACGAACATGGCCACGGCCAGCAGAGTCTCGATCGAGGGGCCGGACAGCACCCGTTCGTTCATGCGGTTCACAATCAGCGAAACATTGTGATCCATCGCATATTGCCAGCCGCGTTCAAACAGCGGGCCGGTTTCCACAGGCAGGTCCGGGTATCGGAATCTGGTGATGTCATAGGCGCTGACGCCGTTGTTGATCAGCGCGTTATAGGCGTCGCTGCCCGTGTCGATCGTCTGCTTGACCAGAATCCCCGAGGAATCCAGCGTTGCCAGAATGCCGAAAGCGATCAGCGCCGAGCCACCGATGGCAAAGGCCACCGGAAAGCCGGACATGATGCCGCTGAACACGCAGATGAAAATGATGATCAGGCTTATTTCTACGCCGTCGAGACCAAAAAGCATTGTTATTCCCCTGCCCTAGTGAATGGCGGCGACCGTTTCGGCCAGCTCGTCTTCGAGTTTGTCTTTATCGAGGTATTTGCCCTCGCTCTCCGGTCCTTCCAGATATTCCAGAAGCGAGCGGTAGAAAAAGCTGATCCCCTGCAGGAACATCAGCCCCGCATAGATGATAAGCAGAATCTTGAACAGGAAATAGGCGTCAAAGCCGTTGGGCGAAAACCCGATGGTTTCCACGTTCCAGTTCACGAAATTCGCCTTTTTCATCATCTTTTCAAGCGTATAGGTCACAGACATCGGCGGCGTTACCAGCGCGCGCCACAGGTAATACCAGCCCACCATCCAGACCAGCGTCATCACCGGCACGATAAAGAACAACGAGCCGAACATATCCACGATCCGCTTGCCGTGGAACCGCAAGCGGCCATAGAAAAGGTCCACCCGCACATGTCCGCCCTGCACAAAGGTATAGCTGACACAAAGCGCCACGATCATGGCGTTATACAGCTTCAGTTCCTCGGAAAACCAGCTGAGGTCCTTGGTAAAGGTATAGCCGAACGGCCCGATGGTAATATCGGCGACGCGGAAAATCCGTTGCAGGAAGATAATGATGATCTGCTGCATCACCATCACCAGCCCCGCATAAGCGAAAAAGCGGCCAATGCTGTTGGCAAAGCCTTCCATCCCGCGCACCACGGCCCATAAAAAGGCGTGACGGAACAGGCCGATAACCAGCACGACCAGGAAAATGTCGAAAATCACGAAGAAAAGTTCATGCGAGGCGCCGTAATAGATAAAATTGACGATCGCCTTTTTGTCGGACCAGTCCAGCCATGCCATTGGATGGCTTACCGCCTTGAATAGATTCACAAAGCCCATGGCAATATTTGTGAAAAACCAGATCAACCCATCCAGCATCGCTCAACTCTCCCGAGGTAATGGAATTCGCATACGCAAAAGCAACCCGCCCCCGATCAGGGGGGCGGATTGTCATATCGGCGTCAGGGCCTAGCCCAGAACGCGGTCACGCTGTGCGGTGTAAGCGCCCGAAGACGTCTGGATCCACTTGGAGGATTCCTTCATCGACTTCTGGTAGCTTTCATTGAAGCGCGCGAAGGTCTCGTCGCCCATGTTGGCATCCATGACTTCCTTGGTGCCTTTGCCGAACGCATCCCATACGGAATCCGGGAATTCCAGGATGTTCACGCCGGCAGCCTGCAGACGCTTCAGGGCCGCGCCGTTGTTGCTCAGGAACATGGCGAGGTTGTCGGAGTGGGCCGCCTTGGCAACCTGCTCGATGATACCCTGCTGCGAAGCGGTCAGGCTGTCGAAGACTTCGCGGTTGGTGGCCAGAGTCAGGGCTGCGCCCGGCTCGTGGAAACCGGCGGTGTAGTAGTTCTTGGTGATTTCCTGGAAACCGGCCTTTTCGTCGGCCCAGGGACCGATCCACTCGGTGCCGTCGATGGCGCCAGAGGACAGGGCCTGATACACTTCGGAACCCGGAATATTCTGGACCGAGGCCCCCAGTGTCCCCAGAACCTTGCCGCCAAGACCCGGCATACGGAACTTCAGACCGTTGAAATCCTCGGGGGATTTGATTTCCTTGGCGAACCAGCCACCGGCCTGTGCGCCCGTGTTGCCGGCGATGAAGGATTTCAGGTTGAAGATTTCGCCCAGCTCGTCATGCATACCGGCGCCATCACCGTAGTAATACCAGTTCATGGTTTCCTGCGCGGTCATACCGAACGGAATTGTGGTAAAGAAGGCAAAAGCCGGGTGCTTCTTGATATAGTAGTAATCGGCAGAGTGATACATATCCGCCTGGCCCGAGGAAACCGCATCGAACACTTCGAGCGCGCCAACCAGTTCCCCGGCAGCCTTGATTTCCACTTCCAGAGAGCCGTCGGACAGGTTGTTGATGGCGTCGGCACAATACTGCGCCCCGTCAAAAACACCGGCCAGACCACTGCCCCAGGACGTCACCATCGTCAGCTTGCGCCTGCCCTGCGCATAGGCCGGAGCGGCCAGAGTGGCGCTTGCGGCAACAGCGGCACCGCCAAGTGCGGAATTTTTCAGAAAAGAACGACGATCCATTAATAACCTCCCAGTTTTATGCCCTGCCTACATGACAGGACAGATCGATAACATATGCCAAACTATCGGCTGACACGGGATTTGCAACGGATTTTTTACAAAACCGGTAAGCTTTTGCGACCAATTTCCGCCATCTAAATCACGAATTGAATCGCGCGGGCCGGCAACACCCGCCCTTACCCGTGGTAAAATTGCAAATCCTTCCCGTTTACGCCGGTTTTCGAAAGAAAATTACCACGCAGGGCTGTTTTGCGTAATATTACCCGCAAATAGCCATTGACCTTGCACCGACAGATATTTACAAACCCCTGTATGGAACATAACGGGAAAAATATTGTGATTGTGCTAGAACGCGCACATTGATCGTCAAGGAAACCCTGACGGCCGATGTGCAACCCCCATTTGAACGGGGGTTTTTTTATGCCTTTCACGCCAGCCCCCAGACCGCGGGATCCCCCGCATGACAAACGGAGAAGCACAATGTCGCGTCAGATGACCGGAGCCCAGATAGTTGTCCAAGCCTTGAAAGATCAGGGCGTGGACACCGTGTTCGGATATCCCGGGGGGGCCGTGCTACCGATTTATGACGAGATTTTCCAGCAGGAAGGCATCCGCCACATTCTGGTGCGCCACGAACAGGGCGCCGCCCACGCGGCCGAGGGCTATGCCCGCTCTACCGGCAAGCCGGGCGTGGTTCTGGTAACCTCCGGCCCCGGGGCGACCAATGCGGTGACCGGCATGACCGACGCGCTGATGGACAGCATCCCGATGATCGTGCTGACCGGACAGG
>JALWQC010000475.1:315-10696 GCA_027080755.1 Paracoccaceae bacterium | reverse complement strand
GAATTCCTCGGCAAAGGTGGTGAAAATAAAGTCGGTGTGCTTTTCGGGCAGGAAGTTCAGCCGGCTTTGCGGCCCCTGCATAAAGCCGCGCCCCGACAGACCGCCCGAGCCCAGCGCGATCTTGGACTGCGTGATGTGATAGCCCGCACCCAGCGGGTCGATGGCGGGGTCCAGAAAGGTGTCGATACGTTTATACTGGTAGTTTTTCAGCAATTGCCAGCTGGTGCCGCGCGACATGAAGACCGCCGTCACCAGCCCGATCCCCAGCAGGATCACCGCCCCGAAATACCACAGGCTGACCCCGGCCAGAAACATGACCACGCCCCCGCCCCCGGCCAGCAGAATCGCGGTGCCGAGGTCCGGTTGCAGCAGCACCAGCCCCATCGGCACAAGGATCATCAGCACCGGCAGCAACACCCAGAGCGGGCGCGAGACCTTGTCCGGCTCCAACCAGTCGTAATACATCGCCAGCGCCATGATCAGCGCCACTTTCATCACCTCCGAGGGCTGCAGCTGCAGGAATTTCAGGTCGATCCAGCGTTGCGCCCCCATGCCGGTGCTGCCGAATTTATACACATAAACCAACAGGATAAGCGACACGACATAGACGATCGGGCTAAGCCGGCGCCAGATGCGGATCGGGGTGAAGGCGATGATGAACATGCCCGCCAGACCGACGCCGAAACGGATCATCTGGATGCGGGCCCATGGCTCGAAACTGCCGCCGGCGACGGAATAGAGCATCATGAAACCGGTTGCGGCCACGGCCATGACCAACAAAAGCAGCGGCCAGTTGAAATAGAGCAGCTTGGAAAAGCCGCGCGGGATTTTGCCCGGGATGGCGGTGTAGTGCCTCATTCGTCGGCCCCCTGTTGTGCGGCAGCAGCAGCGGCGGCGGCCCTTGCGCGTTCCCGCTCGGCACGGATCTTGTTGCGGGCGGCGGGGGGATAGGCGGTCAGGGGGGGCTCGCCACCATAAAGGGCGCGCATCATGATGTCGCGCGCAATCGGCGCCGCCGTCCCCGAGCCGCTGCCCCCGTGTTCCACCACCACCGACAGGGCATAGCGCGGGTTGTCATAGGGGGCAAAGGCGACAAACAGTGCGTGGTCGCGGTATTTCCAGGGTTTTTCATCATCCTTGAGGACACCGCTTTCGCGCTCGGCAGTGGAAATGCCGCGCACCTGCGCCGTGCCGGTCTTGCCCGCCATGCGGTTGTTTTTGTCATCGATCCGCGATTTATAGGCGGTGCCGCGGCTTTCGTTGACCACCGCATACATGCCGGCGCGCACGTGATCCAGATGGGTGGCCACATCGTCCAGCGCCGCGGGCGGGTCGCGCCGTTGCGGCACCCCGTCGAGCGAATGGATCAGGTTCGGCTCCAGCGCCTTGCCCGAGGCAATCCGCGCCGTCATCACCGCCAGCTGGATCGGCGAGGTCAGCACGAACCCCTGCCCGATCCCCGCATTGAGCGTATCGCCCTGCAACCACGCCTGCCCGAAAACCCGTTGCTTGTAGGCCTTGTTCGGCACCAGCCCCGAAGCCATAGCCGAAAGCGGAATATCGTATTTGCGCCCCAGCCCCATTTCCCGCGCCATATCGGCGATTTTTTCGATCCCGACCCGTTTGGAGACCTCGTAATAATACACGTCGCAGGATTGTTTCAGGCTGTTTTTCAGGTCGATATTGCCATGCCCGCCCCGTTTCCAGCAGTGAAAGCGCCGCCCGCCCAGTTCGTAATAGCCCGGGCAGTAGATTTTTTCCTTCTCGTCTATGACGCCCTCCTTCAGGGCCGCCATCGCCACCATCATCTTGAAGGTAGAGCCGGGCGGATAGGCGCCGGAGACGGTTTTATCGGCCAGTGGACGGTATTCATTGTCGCGCAGCGCGTTCCATTCGCTGGTGGAAATCCCCAGAACGAAACTGTTGGGATTGAACCCGGGCGAAGAGGCCATCGCCACCAGATCGCCGGTTTTCACATCGATCACCACCGCCGCCGCGCTTTCGTTGTCCAGACGTTTCAGGGCGTATTGCTGCAAGGGCGTGTCGATGGTCAGCTGGACGTCCTGGCCTTTTTTGGCCTCGTCGCGGCCCAGTTCGCGCATGACGCGGCCGGTGGCGTTGACCTCTATGCGGGAAATACCGGCGACGCCGCGCAGCTTGTCCTCCAACGTGCGTTCCACGCCGGTTTTGCCGATGGGGAAACGCGGGATCTGGAACAGGGGGTCGGGGTCCTCCATCTTGGCCAGATCGGATTCGCTGACGGGGCCGACATAGCCGACGATATGGGCGAAATTTTCCGCAAACGGGTAGTTGCGCACCAGTCCGACGTCGGGGATCACCCCCGGAAGCGCCGGCGCATTGGCCGAGACCAGCGCGAATTCCTGCCAGCTCATATGTTGTTTGACGGTCACGGGCAGGAAGGGGCTGCGCTGGTACATATCCTTGAGCACCCGCTCGCGGCGCTCGTCGGGCAGGTTGATCAGTCTGGCAAGCCGGCCGAGGACCTCTTCCACGTTTCCGGCCTGCTCGCGCACCATCACGATGCGGTAGTTCTGCAGGTTCTGCGCCAGCGTCGCGCCGTTGCGGTCGAAAATCAGGCCGCGCTCGGGGGGGATCAGGCGGATGTTGATCCGGTTTTCATCGGCCATCAGGCGGAACTGGTCCGACTGTTCCACCTGCAACTGGCGCATCCGCCAGCCCAGCACCCCGATCACGCCCAGCTGCGCCCCCATCAGCATCAGCCCGCGACGGGTAATGCGCGTGCCCTTTTCCGTGCGCCGCGGCGAAATCATAGCACGACCCCCACGCGGTTCGGGCGCGTGTCACGGCGCTGCTGGCGAACGCCCAGCCCCCAGCGCAGCACCAGCACCACCAGCGGATAGATCGCCACCGTGCGCAGAACATGCCAGAACAGGGTCGCAAGGCCATACTGCGGCATGAAAGTCACCAGCATAACAAGGCTTTGCAACAGGTTCAGCACCACGAACAGGCCGGCCACATAGGCCCATTCCAGCAGAAACGGCATGTCGCGGAAACTGCGCTGGACCAGGCGCACGGCCTCTACCCCCAGCAGCAGCATCACGGCCCACAGGCCGATCGGGCGCAGCAGCAGCGCATCCCCCAACAACGCCAGAAACGCCACCAGAAACATCGGTGTGGCGGACGGCTGGCGGATCGTCCAGGCCACCATCACCGCAAACAGCAGATCGGGAAAGGCGGGGCTGTTGGCCGCCAGCCCCATCGGGATCATCGGGATGACAATCGCCGCCAGTCCGGCCAGCAAAAACAGGAACCGGTCCAGCCATATACGCAGGGGGTGACTCATTCCGAGGCCTCCGGCGCGGCGGGAACGGGGGTGCCGACGACCTCGCCCAGACCCTCGATTTTCTCGCGCGGGGTGGTTTGCAGGATGCGGATGAATTCGAGGTTTTCATAGTCCGCCGCCAGCCGCACCCGATAGCGCCCCTGCGGGTCCACCACCACCTGACCGATCAGGATATCGGCGGGAAACACCCCCCCGTCCCCCGAGGTCATCACCCGGCTGCCCGCCTGCACGCCGGCCTGCGAGTCCAGAAAATCCAGCGGCGGCACAACCGTATTGTCACCGCGCAGGATCGCGCGGCGCCCCGCCGGCACGATCACCACCGGCACGGCCGAGTTCACATCCGACAGGAACAGCACCCGCGAGGTGCGCTCGCCCACACCGACGATCCGCCCGACCAGCCCCAGACCGTCCACCGCGGCCGAGCCGTCCAGCACCCCGTCCTGACGCCCGACATTGACCAGCGCCGACTGGCTGAACGGCCCGCCGGAATCGGTGGTGACCTCGCCGGTGATAAAGGACAGGCGCGGGTTCAGCTTGACGTTGTTCAGGGCCAGAAGCTGGGCGTTTTTCTGTTCCAGCTGCAGCGCCGCCTCGCGCCAGCCCTTCATGCGCTGCAATTCGCCGCGCAACTGCTGGTTCTGTTCGTAAACGCTGGCATAGGACTGGAAGTCCGACAGCATCCGCGTCAGCGAGGTGACCGGCTTCAGCACCCAGTCAAAGCCGGGATAGAAGCGGTCCACCAGCACCATGCGGAACTGTTCCGCGCGCGGGTTGTCGATGCGCGACAGCAGGAACAAGCCCAGAAACACCAGCACCAGAACGCCCAGCACCAGCCGGCGCAGCAACCGCCACGCATGCGAAACAGATGTGTCCGGTCCTGCCAAAAAGCCTAGTTCCCGTAATCGATGACATGTAGAAGCTGGTTTTCGAATTCCAGCGATTTGCCGGTACCAAGCGCCACACAGTTGAGCGATTCATCGGCGACCGAGATCGCCAGCCCCGTCTGTTCGCGCAACGCCAGATCCAGATCGCCCAGCAGCGCCCCGCCCCCCGTCAGCATCACGCCGCGGTCCACAATATCCGCGCCCAGATCCGGCGGGGTGGATTCCAGAGCGGTCATCACCGCCTCGCAAATCTGCTGCACCGGCTCGGCCAGGGCCTCGGCCACCTGGGCCTGGGTGATCTCTATTTCCTTCGGCACACCGTTCAGCAGGTCGCGCCCGCGGATTTCCATGGAAAGCCCGCGCCCGTCCTCGGGCATGCGCGCCGTCCCGATAGAGGTTTTCACCCGCTCGGCCGTGGATTCCCCGACCAGCAGATTGTGCTGGCGGCGCAGATAGGACACGATGGCGTCATCCATGCGGTCGCCGCCGACGCGCACGGAACGGGCGTAAACGATATCGCCAAGGGACAGCACCGCCACCTCGGTCGTGCCGCCACCGATATCGACAACCATGTTGCCCGTCGGGTCGGTGATCGGCATGCCGGCGCCAATCGCCGCCGCAATCGGTTCCGCAATCAGCCCCGCCTTGCGCGCACCGGCCTGCAAAACCGATTCCCGGATGGCGCGTTTTTCCACCGGAGTCGCCCCGTGCGGGACGCAGATAATGATCTTGGGTTTGGTAAAGCTGCCGCGCTTGTGAACCTTCTTGATGAAATGTTTGATCATTTCCTCGGCCACGTCGAAATCGGCAATGACACCGTCGCGCATGGGGCGGATCGCCTCGATAGAACCGGGGGTGCGGCCGAGCATCAGCTTGGCGTCCTCGCCCACGGCCAGCACCTGTTTCTTGCCGTCACGGATGTGATAGGCCACCACCGACGGCTCATTCAGGATGATGCCTTTTCCCTTGACGTAGACCAGCGTATTCGCCGTGCCCAGATCAATCGCCATATCGGCGGAAAACATGCTGCTTAATGCTTCGAACATTCCTTGCCCCTTTTGTCACGCCCCTGCGGGCGACTGCTGCCTGCCTTGTTATAAGGTTTCCTGACGCGCGGGGAAAGAGGGCGGCCGAAGATAGCCGGTTCGATTTGTGCAAGAAAACGGGGGTCCGGCGGCAACATGCCTATGATTAGTGCAAGTTTGCCCGAAACGAAAACCGCCCCCCTGCGGGATGGACACAGGGGGGCGGGAAATTTTCTAGTGTTTGGCGGCACCCGGCGCGGTCTTCTGGCGCCGCACAATCAGGTTGTTCAGCGCGCTGACATAGGCCTTGGCCGAGGCCACAACCGTATCCGTATCCGAGGACTGGCCGGTGACGATTTTGCCGTCTTCCTCCATGCGCACCGATACCGTCGCCTGCGCATCCGTGCCGCCGGTCACCGCATGCACCTGATAGAGCGCCAGGCGCGCCTCGTGCGGGAAAACCATCTTGATGGCGTTGAAAACCGCGTCCACCGGACCGTCGCCCGTGGCCGTGACCTGATGGCTTTCGCCATCGACAACCAGCGTCAGATCGGCGGATTGCGGGGCCTCCGTGCCGCAGATCACCCGCAGGAATTTCACCTGGATGTGGTCGGTGTCGCTGGAGTCCGCGCTCATCAGGGCGATCAGGTCCTCGTCGTAGACTTCCTTCTTGCGGTCGGCCAGTTCCTTGAAACGCACAAAGACGTCCTTCAACTGGTTTTCCCCCAGCTCGTAGCCCAGATTTTCCAGTTTGGAGCGCAGCGCCGCACGGCCCGAATGCTTGCCCATCACCAGATTGGTTTCGGTCAGGCCGATGTCCTCGGGGCGCATGATTTCGTAGGTGCCGGCATGCTTCAGCATCCCGTCCTGATGGATGCCGCTTTCATGGGCAAAGGCGTTCTTGCCCACGATCGCCTTGTTGTATTGCACCGGAAAACCGGTAACGGCCGACACGCGCCGGCTGAGGTTCATGATCTTTGTGGAATCGACCCCCGTGTGCCAGGGCATGACATCGTTGCGCACGCGCATGGCCATCACCACCTCTTCCAGGGCGGCGTTGCCGGCGCGTTCGCCCAGACCGTTGATCGTGCATTCGATCTGGCGCGCACCGGCGGCCACGGCGGCCAGCGCGTTGGCGGTCGCCATGCCCAGGTCGTTGTGGCAATGGGTGGCGAAAATCACCTCGTCGGCGCCGGGCACCCGTTCCAGCAACATGCGGATCAGGTCGGCGCTTTCGTTAGGCACGGTATAGCCGACGGTGTCGGGAATGTTGATGGTGGTCGCGCCGGCCTTGATCGCGGTTTCCACGGAGCGGCACAGGAAATCATGTTCCGTGCGGGTGCCGTCCTCGGGGCTCCACTGGACGTTGTCGGTGTGGCTGCGCGCCCGGCTGACCGAGGCTTCGATGGCCTCCAGCACGGCGGCCGGCTCCATCTTCAGCTTGTATTTCATGTGCAGCGGCGAGGTGGAAATAAAGGTGTGGATCCGCGACTGGCGCGCGCCTTTCAGGGCCTCGCCGGCGCGGTCGATATCCTTGATAGAGGATCGGGCCAGCCCGCAGATCACCGCGTTTTTCGAACGGTTGGCAATGTCGCGCACCGCCTCGAAATCCCCTTCGGAGGCGATGGGAAACCCGGCCTCTATGATGTCCACGCCCATATCGTCGAGCAGCTCGGCGATCTCCAGCTTTTCATCATGGGACATGGTGGCACCGGGGCTTTGCTCGCCGTCGCGCAGGGTGGTGTCGAATATAATTACGCGGCCCTCTTCGGACGCGGTTTTTTCGGATTGTGTCATGTGTTTTCCTTAGCAATCGGGGTTTTGGGCGCGTGGACTATCCTCTGAGCGCGCGCGCCGTCATTCCCGGCACGCTCAGAGGCTGCTAAGAAGTAGAAGCGCAGACAGACCGGCAGCCGAGGCAGCGGTCAGGCAGGGGGTGATATGCGCGTCTATAATCATGGATCGGCACTATAACGGCACAAAATCAAAGATAAAGGGCCGATTTGTGAATATTTCTCCATATTTTTTTAACCATTTGGTTGGAATATTGTGGGAAACCCCTACATGAACAGGCAATGAGGCCTTGCAAGGAAGCGGTTAATAGCTTAGGTATTCATTTGTTGCATGGCTGGTATGCGGTAAATGCACTACTTATGTGTTAGAAAACTGTCATATTGCACGGCACACCATATAAGACGAGAGAGAGGCAGCGTATGTTCGATTACGTTGATTCAACAGCTTTTGCTAACGACCAGGGCGCGCGCGCCCAGAAACTGTTTGCCGCCGTTGTGCTGGCAGCACTGGACGATGCAATTGCCGATGACAAGAAATACGGCAACGGCCCCGAGGTCATTGCCCGCTGGGCCCGTTCACGCGATGGTCGCGAAGTTCTGATGTGCGCCGGGATCGACCCGAACGAGCGTTGCGTCAAGGGCATGATGGAATTCGTAAGCCGCGGTGTGCGCACCTCGGTCGCGCTGTCGCGCGAGGAAAGCGAACGCCAGGCTGCCGCCGCCTGAAAGGCCTGAAATACAATGAAAAAACGGGCTTTGCGGCCCGTTTTTTTATGTCTGAGAACAGCGTATTTTCGCCTTGACCAGCGCCGTATCCCCCGCCAGCGAATTCGCCAGCACCTGACAGCCCGTCGCCTGTTCGATCGCGGCAATGGCCCGGGCCAGCGTGTCGGCCTTGTTCGGGAACAGTTCGTGGCTAAGGCGGATGGCCTGCACATCGCCGTCGCGCGCGTAAACATCGAAGGTGGAGCCATCCACCACCACCCGCACCGGTGCCACGCCGGAAAACTGCAACCCCGCCGAGGAACACCCCGCCAGCAGAAGAATCAGGACAATGGCACGCATGGGCGACTCCGGATCATTTTCAGGGAATCGCAGGCTATGCCAGAATGGTTACCTAATCGTTACGATAGTTTTTGCCCCTGTCATTCTCGCGCGTGATTGTCGTCACGACCCCGGGAATCGTGGCGAATTCTTCCATGATCTTGCCGGGGAAATAGGTGGTCGGGATGAAGGAAAACATCGGAATCCCGTTCAGCACGCTAGAGGCGGAAACAGCGCAATGCAGCTTTGCCGTCGCCCCCTGCGCCACGGCGCGGCGGAAGGCTTCCTCGGCGACCTCGGCGGGGACCTCCAGCTTTTGCGCCACGACGTAATAGCCGAAACGCGCGTGGTAGGATTTGTAATACTCTACCATATAGGGGGTCATGCCGTAATGCACATCCCGCGCCCGCGCCAGATTGACCGAGCGGAACGTCCCCGCCGGATCATACAGCACCTGTTGCGAGGCATTGATCAGCAGCCCCGTATGTTCGCCGAAGTCGCCATCCTCGTTAACCATGGTCAGAACGGTGATAGAGGGCGGTTCCGGGCTGACGTAGACATGTTCCTGTATGACCTCCACCGGGTCGGAACTGAGGTCGGCGCAGGCGGCGACCAGAAAAAGTGTGAAAACCGAAAAAATCGTGCGAATATTCAACATCTGTCCCTCGTAAACTGTTTGCGGCTATGTTGCCCCAAAAGAAAAGGCGCCGCAATTGGCGCCTGTTCGATTTATTTCGACTGTGGCTTATGTGTTGAAAATCGCCAGAAATACCAGAATGGCAATAACGATTCCCGCCGTTACCTTGCCCAGCTTGATAAAGCCCTTGTAGGTTTTTTCGTGGTCGTAGGTGCTCATGCTGCCATGGACGTGTTCGGACATTGTGACTCTCCCTTTTTTTCGTGTTTTTTACGGTTTGCCATGAAAAGCCGCAAATTGGAAGCCTGTTTATTCCACCGCCCGCCAGAGCCACGCCCCGTCCGCCCGTCGTTCCCGTGTGACGTCGCCAATTTTCAGCAAATGGTTCAGATGCCCCACCGATTCCACCAGCGCCAGACCGTATTCCCCGTCCCCGATCCGGCGTTTGAACAGGGGCTGGAAACACTCGGCCGCGGTTTTTGGAGAGTCCAGAAACCCTCGCAGCCGTTCCAGCGCGCTGTAGTGGTTGTCGATCAGCTGGCGCATGCGGTGCGGCAGGCCGGTAAAGGGCAGCTTGTGCCCGGGCAGAACCAGATGCCGCGCGCTGGCCAGATGGGACAGGCGCTCGCAGCTTTCCAGCCAGTCACCGACGGGATCGGCCCCCGGCTCGGTCGCGTAAACCCCGAGGTTGGAGGAAATCGAAGCGATAATCTGGTCGCCCGAGATCACCAGATCATCGTCGAGCGACCACAGCGTCACATGTTCCGGCGCATGCCCGTTGCCCATATGCACCACCCAGCGCCGCCCGCCGATGTCCAGAATGTCGTCCTGTTTGATACGGTGAAAGCCCAGCGGCATCGGCGCCACCACATCGGCAAAATTGAACGGGCGTTCGGCGCGGCGCTTGTCGTAAAAGGCCTTGTCCATCCCCGCCGCCCGATAGAAGGCCAGCGTCTCGGCGGGCCATTCTTCCTGCACGTCCAGCGTCAGCATCCGCGCAAACAGCCAGGCGGTGCGGCTGGTCCACAACTCAACCCCGTGGCGGGACTGGAACCAGCCGGCCATGCCCACATGATCGGGGTGGTGATGCGTGACCAACACCCGTTTCACCGGCTTGCCCGCCAACGGCCCCGCCAGCAGGCTTTCCCAAAGGGCGCGCCCGCGTTTCGAATGGAAACCGGTGTCGATAATGGTCCAGCCGTCGCCGTCGTCCAGCGCATAAACATTGACGTGATCCAGCTTCATCGGCAGCGGCAGGCGCATCCACAAAACGCCGGGGGCGATTTCGGTTGCCGCCCCCTCGGCCGGTGGCTCGGGGAAGGGAAAGTGGAGCGGGTTTTTCATTCCGCGCCCAGCGCCGCCGCGTCCATCGCATACAGGTCCGCCGCCCCCGCGCAGGCCATGCGGCACAGGGGCGCGACCTGCTGCATCAGCTGCGTGATATGGAAGCGGGCCAAGGGCATCCGCGCCGCATCCGTCTGCCCTGCCTTCAGCAGATAGCCCCCGCCCAGCGTCAGGGCAAAGGCGCGCAAAAACGGGGTGGCGCCGGCGAAACGGTCGTTCAGATCCGCCCCCGCCATCCAGTCCAGCGCCTTGCGCATTTCGGCCACTGCCGAGGCCAGTTGATCCGCCAGATCACCGGTGCCACCCATCGCCAGCACCCCGTCCAGCAC
>JALWQC010000475.1:0-305 GCA_027080755.1 Paracoccaceae bacterium | reverse complement strand
CCGTTGGTGCCCTCGTAAATCGCGGTGACGCGCACGTCGCGGTAATATTGTGCGGCGCCGGTTTCCTCGATAAAGCCCATGCCGCCATGCACCTGCACCCCGATTTCCGCCACCTCGCAACCGGTATCGGTGCCGAACGCCTTGCAAATCGGGGTCAGCAGGGCGGCGCGCGCCTTTTGCCCCGCATCCCCCGTGGCCTTGGCCAGATCGGTGGCAAGGGCGGTGTCCAGACAGATCGCCCGCGCGGTGGCGGTCAGGGCCTTCATGGTCATCAGGTTGCGCCGCACGTCCGCGTGATCCAGAAT
>JALWQC010000474.1 GCA_027080755.1 Paracoccaceae bacterium | reverse complement strand
TCATCCATGCGGCCTCCACCACGCACCGGCAGCTGACGCCGGAACAGCAAGAGGCCTCGGGCGCCTCGCCCAATGTGGTGCGCCTGTCGATCGGCACCGAGGACGCCGACGACCTGATCCGCGATCGGGATCAGGCGCTGGCCGCCGCGACGGCCTGAGCGATGGGCCGGATGCTGCGCCTTCTGGCCCTGCTTCTGGCCCTTGCCCCCCTTCCGGCGCGGGCCGGTCTGGCGCAGGATCTGGATGCCCTGCCCGAAAACGGCTTTATCGGCATTGCCGCCGGTCTGGCCGACGATCGCGCCATTCTGGACATGGCGGCGCGGGGCCTGCGCGAAAAGGGACAGGCGGCGCCGGTCACGACCGGGGATCTCTGGCATCTGGGATCGATCACCAAATCCATGACCATGCTGACCCTCGGCACGCTGGTGGCCGAGGGCCGGCTGGATGTGGACAGCCCCCTGCCCGATCTGCTGCCCGATATCGCGGGAATGGATGCGGGCTGGCAGGCTGTTACCCTGCGCGACGTGCTGGAACACCGCGCCGGACTGCCGGTCAATTTCGGCCCGCGCGTGATGCTGGACAAGGCGGAAATACTGGCCGAGCGCCCCGCCAAACGGGCCGAAGCCCTGCGCGGCATTCTGGCAAAACCGCCGGGGGAACGGGCGTTCCGCTATTCCAACGTTGGCTATACGCTGGCCGGACATGTGGTTGAAAACCTTACCGGAAAACCGTGGGAGCAGGCCGTAACGGAACGGGTTTTCACCCCCCTTGGCCTGCAATCGGCCGGATTTGGCGCCCCCAAGGGCGCGGGGCGTTATGACCAGCCGGTGGGGCATGCGAATTTTCTGGGGCTCTATCTGAAACCGATGAACCCCTTTGACAGCGCGGCCGACAATTCCCCGATTATCGGGCCGGCGGGGACGGTGCATATGTCCCTGCCCGATCTGCTGCGCTACGGGCAGGCCCTGTTGCGCATGGAACAGGGGCAGGACGATCTGCTGCCCGCCGCGGTGTTTCACGACCTGACCACCCCGCGCACGGGGGAATATGCCGGCGGGCTGATCACGGGCGATTACGCCCCTGCCGGCGGACGGTTTTTATGGCACAACGGATCCAACACCATGTGGTATGCGATGCTGGTGATCCTGCCGGAAAAAACCCGCGTCATTGCCGTTACCGTCAATCAGGAAGGCCCCGCCACCCGCGACATGGTCTGGCAGCTGGTGGCCCGTATCGCCGCGCGCCCGACGCAAAATTAAGCGCCCTGACGCCGATGGTGCAGAAACGGCTCCACAAGGGGCGGAAAACAGGTTATGAACATTTTGAAACGCTATAATATACTGGCGAAACAGAGGGTTTCGGGCAAGTAAAGGATATCAGGCTGGCAATGCGCCCTATTTTGGCACTGGAATTGTCCCCCGAGGGCATTGCGCTGCACGAGCTGTCCTATGACGGCAAGTGGCGGCAGCTTTCGTATGCCGCGCTCAATGATCCGTTTCTGCCCAAGAAGATGGCGGCGATGCGCGGGGTGGCCAAGGCCTCGCAAGGGCGGTTCTTCAAAAACCAGCTGTGGATCCCCGCCGATCAGGTCCACACATTCGAGGCCAAAATCACCGCAGAGGAGCCCCAGGACCGTCTGGCCGAGGCCCGCGAGGTTCTGAAAACCCTGCCCGAATACGCCGACGGGGCCTATACGCTGGCGGTCAGTGAAAACGACAGTTTCGGCAATGCCACGATTGCCGCCGTATCCAACACGGTGCTGGCGGATGCGAAACACTTTGCCAAGGGCTATGGCTTCGGCACGGGGGATGTGACCTCGGCCAGCCGGATCAACGGCTTTCGCGAACAGCCCTATTTCGGGGACGGGACAGGGGCGGTGGACAAGCCCGCGCTGAAAATCCCGCTGAAGGTCGATCTGCGCAAGGTCGGGTTTTTCGGCATGCTGGCGCTGGTGCTGGCGGGGCTGGGCGGCGGGGGCTACTGGGCCTATACCCATCTCGATTTCAGCGACGATCCCAGCAAGGCGATCGAGGCGACCGAGGGGCGCATCCCCGACGCCACCGAAGACCCGCGCGCCCCGATCCGCCCCAACCCGCTGGACACCGTGGCCACGGCCCCGACACCGGCCGCGCCCGAGGCCGGCACCCCGCTGGCGGATATCCCCCGAAGGGGGCCGGACCCTGCCGGACAGGATACGCAGATCGCGCAACAGGGGGGGATGACCTCGGATCTGGGGAATGCCGGGCCACCGGTTGCCGCCAGCACACAGCCGGCCCCGGGCGTGTCGCAGGACAATCCCGAAACGCTGGCCAGCTCCGGCCCCGACAGCCTGCCCGCCCCCGAAAGCACCGGCTTTCCGCTGGTGGCCACGCAGCTGGAGCCGCTGGAAAATACGGCGCAGGCCTCGGGGTTTTCGGGGCGCGGGCTGACACGCTATAGCGCGGACAAGACCCCCGGCGAATTCGGCATCACCCCGCGGCGCACCGACGTTCTGCCCCCCGAAACCAGCACCGTGGCCCTGTCCGGCCAGCTGGATAAATACAACGATAGCATGGGGCTAACGCAGGTAGAGGCCAATAACGCCGCCGCGCGCCGGCAGGCCCTGCTGCAAGAGGCGCAGAAACTGCCGCCGGTGATCGTCGCCGGTCGCCCCGACATCCTGCCGGTGCTGCGCGGGGGCGTGGCCGTGCCGGAGAAACAGGCCACCCCCCTGCCC
>JALWQC010000473.1 GCA_027080755.1 Paracoccaceae bacterium | reverse complement strand
TCACCATCCGTTCCTGCTGGGGGATACGGCGCTGAAAACCTCGGCGGAACTGAATATCCCCATCGTTTTCACCCACCACACCCGCTACGACATCTACAGCCACTATCTGGCGCAAGGCTCCAAACGGTTCCAGCGGCTGGCGCTAAGCGTCTCGCTTGGCTATTGCGACCTGTGCGACAAGGTGATTGCCCCCAGCGAAAGCATCGCGGAGTTTCTGCGCCTCAACAATCTGGCCACCCCCGTTGCGGTCATTCCCACCGGCGTTGATCCGGCCAAATTCGAAGGGGGCGACGGCGCGCGCGCCCGCAAGACCCTCGGGATCCCGCAGGGCGCCTTTGTCGCGGGGCATGTAGGGCGGCTGGCGGCGGAAAAGAACCTCGACTATCTGGCCGAGGCCCTGATCCCCTTCCTGAGCGCCACCCCGAACGCCCATGCCGTTTTCACCGGCGACGGCCCCGCCCGCGCGGATCTGGCCCGCCGGATGGACAAGGCCGGACTGGCGCGGCGCGTGCATTTCACCGGTATCCTGCAAAACGGTGCCCTGCGCGATACCTTTGCCGCCTTCGACGTTTTCGCCTTTTCCTCGCTGTCCGAAACCCAGGGGCTGGTTCTGGCCGAATCCATGATGGCCGGCGTGCCGGTTGTCGCCCTCGATGCGCCGGGCGTGCGCGAGGTGGTGACCGACAGCGTCAACGGGCGCCTTCTGCCCCGGAATACCCCCCCTGCGGATTTCGCCGCCGAACTGACACAATTCGCCGCCCTGCCTGCAGAAACCCGCCGGAAAATGGCCGAAAAGGCCCATGAAACCGCGCAAAACTACAGTCTGGACAGCTGCAACGCCCGCGTGATCGCCATTTACGAAAAACTGTGCGGCCGCAAGGCCAAGGCCACGGCCGGCGACAAGCACGAATGGCAAAGCATGGTGCGCGGTCTGGCCACCGAAATGAAGATCTTTGGCAATTATGCCAATGCCCTCGGCGGGGTCATGTTCAAAAAACCCCCGCGCAAGTCCCCCGTTGAAGAAAGCTGATCCCTCGTGCCTGATACCCCTGTGACCCGCGAGCCCCTCCCGCTGCATCGCCGCCTGCGTGCCTGGACTACCGGCACCGTTATCAGCCTGCTACTGCTGGGCTGGATGTCCCTGTGGCGCCGCAATGCCGAGGCGCTGAAACGCATGGATGCCATGGCCGAAACCGGCAAGCCGATCCTGATCGTGCTGTGGCACGGAAAATATTTCCCGCTGCTGTCCATGGTGCGCGGCCGCGACATCGCCATCGTCACCAACGCCTCTTTTCGCGGGCACGTCGTGGCACGGGTCTGCCGGTTTTTCGGCTATTCGCCAATCAATATTCCGGTCTCGGGCCGTGCCAACAAGCTGGAGTTCATCAAGCGCGCCATCAAGGACGGCACGCGCATGGTTGTGATCGTCCCCGACGGCCCGCTTGGCCCGCGCCATGTCGTGAAAACCGGCGCCATCCGTCTGGCCGCCGAGGCCGGCTTTGACATCCTGCCGCTAAGCGTGGCCAGCACCCCCAAGATCATACTGGACAAACGCTGGGACAAATACGAAATCCCCAAACCCTTCGCCCGGGTCGCCATAGAAGTCGGCGAAAGACTGGAAATCCCCGCCGATATTTCCGGCACCACAATGGAAACCCTGCAGGAAACCGTCGCCAAAGCCATCCTGGCCACCGACGCCAAGGCCGAAGAAACGCTGGAAAACTGGAAAAAGTCCTGAATCTGGCGACCCCTGGAGGACTCGAACCCCCAACCTGCTGATTAGAAGTCACGCACCTATTAAATAAAATCAATACGTTACAGGAAGCGAAAACTGTAATACTGGCAATACATATCTATAGATGAGTATTGCCAGCAGCCTGATAAATCGATGCCGCAGCGGCTCCGGTGAGCGCATATGCTTTGATCACACGATCAGCGAATCCTTCAGGCGGGGCCGTGACGCCCCGCTCGATAGCCGAGATAAATGCAGGTGAACAATCTAACCTTGCCGCCATATCCAGCAGCCGCTCATCCTCATCAATTCTCAATTTTCGCAGCTCATTTTTCAATGTCATCGCACCTAAACCGTGATCCAATCCTCGGCCAGCACGTCACCCATGCTCGGCTGCCATACGCCGATAGACCCGTCAGCGGCTTTAAGGTCGATATGTGCGCGATATTTAACCTCGGTCCCCTCGCCAAGAATCGACAGCAACGGTTCCCGATTGACCTCGAAGCTGGAGCCGGCCACCAAAAAGACAAACATGCCAGCGCCATTCCAGCCGGCGCGCGCCATCCGTTGTCCACGCTTGATCAACATCAACGCTTCGCTAAAATCATATTCCTGCTTCATTGTATTACTCCTTGGGTTTCAGACTGCCTCGCGCCAGTCGTTTACGGCCGCGTTGTCGTCGGCCTCGATGTCGGGATCTGCGGTGTCGGCCGCGACCCCGGGGCTTTCGGGGCGCAATGTGCGGATCTGCTGCACGTTGCTGACCACCTGGCTGACCAGCTGCGGGGCGGCAAAGCGGGCGTCGCGGGAATATTTCAGCTCGCGCGCGCCAAAATAGAACGTCACGATCGCACCGAGGATCCACCACAGCTGGTCCGGCACCAGCGCGAGCCCCTGCATCCGCTCGCCGAACGACACGGGATCCCGCATCGCATAGACGAACAGCCCGATCGTTCCATACGCCAGGGCCGGCCGTGGCAGGCGG
>JALWQC010000472.1 GCA_027080755.1 Paracoccaceae bacterium | reverse complement strand
GGGCGAAAATACCCCGTCAGTCCTTCAAAAAGGCCCCCGACAACGCCTTTTCGATCAGTTCCACGGTCTCCGGCACCCCGTAAAGGGCGATAAACCCGCCAAAACGCGGCCCCTGGCTTGCGCCCAGAAGCACCTCGTAAATGGCGCCGAACCAGGCGCGCAGCGGCTCGAACCCGTGTTCCTTGCCAACGGCAAAGACCAGCGACTGCAAGGCATCCGCATCCGCGCCGCCGTCCCAGTTTTTCAAACGCTTCGCCAGATCCTCCAGCGCCGCGCGTTCCTGTTCGTCGGGCGCGCGATACACCTTTGTCGGCTTCACGAAATCATGGAAATAGCGCACCGCATTTCCGGCCGCCGCATCCAGCCCGGGGTGGGTTTCGGGGCTGGCTTCGGGGGCATATTTACGGATGAAACCCCACATCTGTTCCTTGTTTTCCGCACTGGACGCCGAGGCCAGATTAAGCAGCATCGAAAACGGCACCACCATATCGCTTTCGGGCGGATTGCCGTTGTGGATATGCCAGACCGGATTGTTTAGCTGCGCCTTCAGGTCCTGCGTCGGAAAAGCGCGCAACTGCTGGTGATATTCGTCCACCGCCTTCGGAATCACATCGAAATACAGCCGTTTCGCGGTTTTCGGCTTCTGGTACATGAAATAGGACAGGCTTTCGGCGCTGGCATAGGTCAGCCATTCGTCAATCGAAATGCCGTTGCCCGAGGATTTGGAAATCTTCTGTCCTTTGTCATCCAGAAACATCTCGTAGACAAAATGCGCCGGGGCAGGGGCGCCCAGAATGCGGCAGATCTTGTCGTAAATATGGGTGTTGGTGGAATGGTCCTTGCCATACATCTCGAAATCCACGCCGAGCGCGGCCCAGCGGGCGCCGAAATCCGGCTTCCACTGCAATTTCACCCGCCCGCCGGTGACGGGGGTGGTGATTTCCTCGCCGTCCTCGTCGATATAGGTGATCGTGCCCTCGGCCGCATTGACCGACTTCATCGGCACATACAGCACCCGCCCGGTTTTGGGCGAGATCGGCAGGAAAATGGAGTATGTCTCGCGCCGTTCCTCGCGCAGGGATTTCAGCATGACCTCCATGATATCGTCGTATTTTTCCACACATTGGCGCAAAACCGCATCAAACCGGCCGGATTTGTAGAATTCGGTCGAGGAAATGAAATCGTATTCAAACCCGAAGGTATCCAGAAACCGGCGCAGCATGGCGTTGTTATGGTCGCCAAAGCTGTCATATTCCCCGAAAGGGTCCGGCACGGCGGACAGGGGGCGTTGCAGATGTTCCTGCAGGGCCTCGGGGTTGGGGACATTTCCCGGCACCTTGCGCATGCCGTCCATATCGTCGGAAAAACAGATCAGTTTGGTCGGGATGTCGCTGATGGCCTCGAAGGCCCGGCGGATCATTGTGGTGCGTGCCACCTCGCCAAAGGTGCCGATATGGGGCAGCCCCGAGGGGCCGTAGCCCGTTTCAAACAGCACATAGCCCTTTTCGGGGGGCGTCTTTTCGAACCGTTTCACCAGCTTGCGCGCCTCTTCAAAAGGCCAGGCTTTGGAGGTCATTGCGGCGTCACGAAGTTCAGACATGGTCATCCCCTAAATACGCGTCCCGCCCATCGGAACGCAAAATACTTTCCGCTTCCTATTGTGCAGGGGCGTCGGGGTCAATATTCTTGACACAACTCCGTTTCAACCAAAGGCCAGAAAATGCCCGATACACAGCCCCCGTCCTTTTCGCCCCAAGATGCGCTTGTCGCCGTGATGATCGCGGAATCGGCCTCGGACGAAAATATCACCAACTCCGAGCTGCTTTCGATTACGCGCATGGTCGATCACATGCCGATTTTTGCCGATTACGACAGCACCCGGATCAAGCAGGTTTCGCAAGTGGTGTTCGACCTGTTCGAGGTGGAAGACGGCCTTGATGCCCTGTTCGGCCTTGTGCGCGAGGCCCTGCCCGAGGCCCTGTATGAAACCGCCTATGCGATGGCTTGCGATGTGGCCGCGGCCGACGGGCGCCTGCGTCAGGGGGAACTGGAATTCATGGCCGAGATCCGCTATGAACTCGACATAGACCGCCTGCACGGGGCCGCGATTGAACGCGGTGCGCGGGCGCGGCATATGTTGTTGCCCTGAACGCGGGACATATAACGGAAAAGGGCGCGAAAACCTCCGCGCCCTTTTTTGTGTTTATTTGCCTTTCAGGCGGGTCACTTTCAGCATCGACATGACGGCCTTTTCGAAATACGGCTCGGACTGGCCCTTGCGCACCTTGCGCATGAAGTATTTCTCGAATCCGATCTTGGCCCAGTGGACCCATTTCCCTTCGGAGGCCCAGTTCATGTTGCGCGGCGGGTTCTGGGGCTGTGCCAGGAAGGCCACGCCGCTGTTGCCGAAATCGGCCAGACAGAAGGCGTTCCATGTGCCTTCGTGGGTCGGTTCCTTGCCGCGCAGCACTTCGCCGATGTTGCCGGCGGTTGCGGCCACCATCGATTCAATCATGAAGCCGGTCTTGGGCACACCCACGGGGACATTGGTTTTTTCCAGCGGGGCAATGGCAATGCAGACACCGATGGCATAGACATTCGGCCATTTCGGGTTGCGCTGGTGGCTGTCAACGATGATGAAACCGCCCGGATTGACCAGCCCTTCGATGCCCATAAAGGCCGGAATCCCGCGGAAGGACGGCAGCATCATGGAATATTTGAAATCCAGTTCCTGGCTTTTGACGACATTGCCATCGTCCCCGATTTCGGAAACGTGCATCTTGCCGTCTTCAACCTTGTCCACCTGCGCGTTGGTGATCCACTTGATGTGGCGGTCGCGCATTTCGGATTCCAGCAGGCCCTTGGTGTCGCCAACGCCGCCCAGCCCCAGATGCCCGATATAGGGTTCGGCTGTGACGAAGGTCATGGGGACCTTGTCGCGGATCTTGCGTTTGCGCAGGTCGGTGTCCATGATCATGGCATATTCATAGGCCGGACCGTAACAGGAGGCCCCCTGAACCGCCCCGACGACAATCGGGCCGGGATCCTTGCAGAATTCTTCCCAGGCGTCATTGGCCACGACCGCATGATCAACGGCACAGACGGACTGTGTGTGGCCTTCGGGGCCGAGCCCCTCGATCTTGTCAAAGGCCAGTTCGGGGCCGGTGGCGATGACGACATAGTCGTATTCCACCTCTTTCCCGCTGGCCAGAACCACCTTGTTGTCATCGGGGTGGAACTCGGCCACGGCGTCATGGATGAATTCGATGCCCTGTTTTTCCAGCACCGGCGCCAGCTCTATGGTGATGTCTTTCTTCTTGCGCCAGCCAACGGCCGCCCAGGGGTTGGAGGGGGTGAACTGGAAATAGTCCTTGTCGGAGATAACGGTAATCGTGTCCTCGCTCCGCTTTTCCAGTTTCATATCATAGGCCATCGGCAAGCCGCCGATGCCTGCGCCCAAAATCACGATTCTCGCCATTCAAAGTCTCCCGTTGTTTTTTGGTGTTGTATCGTTGCAGGCGTAAAAGATAGGTTAATACGGGAAATTAAAGCAAGCGTTTTACCTAAAATAAATGTTAATTATTGCCGGATCATCCCGAAAAACCCGCTTTTTCCCCCGAAAAACAAGGCCATTGACAAGACCCCACCCGCCGCAGCATGTTCCCGCCCCACACGACCCCCGTGTTTCAGGAGACAAAAAATGGCCGTAGTAGTAGTCGAATCCCCCGCCAAGGCTAAGACAATAAACAAGTATCTTGGTGACGATTACACGGTTCTGGCCTCTTACGGGCATGTGCGGGATCTGCCGGCGAAAAACGGGTCCGTCGATCCCGAACACGATTTCGAAATGAAATGGGATGTGCCGGCGACCTCGCAGAAACATATCCGCGCCATTGTCGATGCGATGAAGGACGACCCGGAAAACAAACTGATCCTCGCGACCGACCCCGACCGCGAGGGCGAGGCGATCAGCTGGCATCTGGAAGAGGTCCTGCGCAAGCGCCGCGCGATCAAGAAATCCACGCAGGTGGAACGGGTGGTTTTCAACGCCATTACCAAATCCGCGATTCTGGAGGCGATGAAAAATCCCCGCCAGGTCGACCAGCCGCTGGTGGATGCCTATCTGGCGCGCCGCGCGCTGGATTATCTGGTGGGGTTCAACCTGTCGCCGGTTCTGTGGCGCAAGCTGCCCGGGGCCAAATCCGCAGGCCGTGTGCAATCGGTGGTCCTGCGTCTGATTGTTGAACGCGAGATGGAAATAGAGGCCTTCAACGCCCGCGAATACTGGAGCGTCGTTGCCAATCTCGCCACCCCGCGCGGCAAGGAATTCGAGGCCCGCCTGACCGTTCTGGGCGGCAAGAAGCTCGATAAATTCGACATTGCAACCGCCGAGGCCGCCGAGCTGGCCGTTGCCGCCGTGCAGTCGCGCGACCTGCATGTCGCCCGTGTCGAGGCCAAGCCGGCCAACCGCAATCCCGCCGCGCCGTTCATGACATCGTCCCTGCAACAGGAAGCCAGCCGCAAATTCGGCTTTGGCGCCCGCCAGACCATGTCCACCGCGCAGCGTTTGTATGAAGCCGGCTACATTACCTATATGCGAACCGATGGCATCGACATGGCCCCCGAGGCCGTCGCCGCAGCCCGCGACGTGATCAAGGCCCGCTACGGCGATGCCTATGTGCCTGCAAGCCCGCGGATTTACAAAAACAAGGCCAAGAACGCCCAGGAAGCGCATGAATGTATCCGCCCGACGGATATGTCGCAGGATCCCTCCAAGCTGGCCAAGCTGGAGCCGGACCAGCGCAAGCTGTACGATCTGATCTGGAAACGCTCCATCGCCTGCCAGATGGCCGCCGCGCGTCTGGAACGCACGACGGTGGACATTGCCTCGGACGACGGGCAGGTCGGGCTGCGGGCCACGGGGCAGGTGGTGCAGTTCGACGGCTTTATGAAGGTCTACACCGAAGGGCGCGACGATACGGGCAAAGAGGACGACGAAAAGACCCTGCCCCAGGTCATGGAAGGGGAGCCGATGGACAAACGCGCCGTCACCCCCGAGCAGCACTTCACCCAGCCCCCGCCGCGCTATTCCGAGGCCTCGATTGTCAAACGGATGGAAGAACTGGGGATCGGGCGCCCGTCTACCTATGCCTCTATTGTCACGACGATTCAGGATCGTGGCTATGTCCACAAGGACAAGGGCCGTCTGGTCCCCGAGGACAAGGGCCGTCTGGTCACCGTCTTTCTGGAAAGCTATTTCCGCCAGTATGTCGGCTATGATTTCACCGCCGCGCTGGAGGATGACCTGGACAAGGTCAGCGCCGGCGACGAGGACTGGAAAATCCTGCTGAAACGCTTCTGGCGCGATTTCCATGCCGCGATTGAGGAAACCTCGGAATTGCGCATCACCGATGTGCTGGAAAAAATCAACGAGGTTCTGGCCCCCCACCTGTTTCCCCCGACCGAGGACGGCTCGGACCCGCGGATCTGCAAATCCTGCGGCACGGGGCGGCTTTCCATGCGCACCTCGCGCGCGGGCGGGGCCTTTATCGGCTGTTCCAACTATCCCGAATGCCGCTACACCCGTCCGATTACGGGCGAGGTCGAGGGCGGCGATATCGCCGGACCGGATGGCAAGCTGCTGGGCCACAATGACGACGGCGAGCCTGTCACCCTGCGCACCGGCCGCTATGGCCCCTATGTGCAGCTGGGCGAGGCGACCGAGGAAAACCCCAAGCCCAAGCGTTCCTCCATTCCCAAGGGGATGGAACTGGACTCGGTGGATCTGCAAAAGGCGCTGGAACTGTTGTCCCTGCCGCGCCTGATCGGTGAACACCCCGAAGGCGGACGGGTAGAGGCCAGCATCGGCCGTTTTGGTCCCTATGTTGTCCATACCAAACCCCCGGCCGAGGGCGAGACGCGCCAGACCAAAATCTATGCCAACCTGAAAGACCCCGAGGACGTGCTGACCATCGGCATGAACCGCGCGGTCGAGCTGATTGCGCAAAAGGCCGCGCGGGGCGGGCGCGGGGCGGCGGCCAAACCGCTGCGCGAACTGGGCGAACACCCCGATGGCGGGGCGCTTAATGTTATGGACGGGCGCTATGGCCCCTATGTGAAATGGGAAAAGATCAACGCCACCCTGCCCAAGGGCACGGAGCCGGCCGACATCACGCTGGAAGACGCGATCGAACTGGTGAACGCCAAGGCCGCCACCAAGGGCAAGCGCAAGAAACCGGCGGCGAAAAAACCGGCGGCCAAGAAAAAGCCTGCCGCGAAAAAGAAGGCCCCTGCCAAGAAAAAGGCGCCCGCGAAAAAGAAACCGGCCAAAAAGGCACCGGCCAAGGACGCGGACGACAAGGCTGCGGACGACAAGGAATGATCAGGCGGCCTGGACCTCGCGTTCCAGCCGGCTGACCAGAACGAACTGCGCAGCGGCTGCCAGCCCCGACAGGATAAAAATCAGGCCAAGGCCGGTGAAGCTGGCCACACCCCCCGCCAGCAGCGGCAGCAGAAAGGCGGGGGCGGTGATGGCGTTGAAATAGCCGCTATAGGCTGGCCGCTGGTCGTCCGGCGAGATCTCCATCAAAAACCCGATCACGGCGATGGTCAGCCCGTTCGCCAGCGCGCCCAGCAGGAAAAATACCGCACCATAGGCCAGCAAGGCCGCCGTGCCCTCCAGCGACACCAGCCCCAGCGCCAGAATGGCCAGCGGCGGCAGGATGCGCCCGAAGGCAATCACGCGCAGCAAATCCCCCTTGCCGCGCTTGTCGCCCCACCAGCCCCAAAGCGCGTTGGATACCAGCGCACCGGCCGTTTGCGCCCCCAGCAACAGCGCCACCCGCCCAAGGTCGAACCCGCTGTTGCCTGCCTGCACCACATAGAACGGCATCGCCATCAGCACGGCCCCGCCGCACCACTGGGCGAAAACAAACAGCCGGAACCGCCGGTTGGTTTTGAAAACGCCGATGCCTTCTTTCAGATAGGCCATGAAACCGGGCTTGGCGGGGGGCTTGTTGATGTTCTCCGGCTCTCCCATCGCGGTGAATACCCCCGAGGAGACGAACATCAGCGCCGAGGCCATGGCAATAATCGCTGCATAGGACAGCGGAAAGGGCAGGTTGCCGACAAACCGGTCGGCAATGGCGGCAATACCCAGCGCCAGCACGCCTCCGCCGAAAAACCGTGTTGCCAGAAGCCGCGAGCGCAACCCCGAGGGCACGGATCGCGCCACGATGTCGTTATAAGGCACCGCCACGATGCCGCTGATAAAGGCATAGCCGACCCAGATCGCCATGACCGCAAAGGTCAGCCAGCCGCGCGGCCAGTCGCCGCCGAAAAACAGCACCAGCGCCATTAACGCCATGAAACCGGCCCGCCCGAAGGCTCCGATTATATAGTATTTCATGCTCGACCCGCCGCTCTGGGCCAGAAAGCCGACGAAAAGCTGCGGAAACAGCCAGCCAAAGCGCAAAATCGCCGTGACCGCCCCGACCAGCACCGAAGACCCCGAAAGCTGGTAAACCAGCGCCGCCATAATCGTGGCGGAATCCACCGCGGCCGAGCCTGCCTGAAAGGCAATGCCGGCAATGGCCACATTCTTGAACCGTTTTTTATCGCTCATGTTCCTGCCCAGTCCTTTGGATCCACGTTCAGCCCGAACCAGATCGACCACAGGCCCAGCACTACAAATACCGCCCCCAGCACCCAGCGCATGTTGCGCAGCCGCGCGGCCAGCCGCTCCAGCCCGCCCGAAAGCCGGGGCAGGGCGGCAAATACCACCAACGGGGCCGACAGCGCCAGCCCGAACAGGGCCATCATGACAAAGCCGTCAAGGATTGTGCCGGTCGTCGCCGCCAGCCCCAGCAGCCCGAACAGGATCGGCGCGGCGCAGGCGGGAATGTTCAGCCCGAAGGCCAGCCCCAGCACCAGCGGGTTTTGCGCGCGCTTCCAGGCCTCGGGCGCCAGACGGATGCGCTGTTTCACCAGCCCCGCCCGTCCGGCGATAAAGGCCAGCCCGACCAGCAGGTAGATCGTCCCGAACACCAGCCACATGCCCGTTTGCACCGAAACCAGCGCGGCCCCCAGCATGGCCACCAGCGCCCCGAACAGCCCTGTAACCAGCGTGCGGGCCGCCAGAAACATCAGCACCGCCTTGATCCGCCCCCGCTGCGTGCGCCCTTTTTGTGTGTCCAGAAACACCAGATGCCCGCCGATGGTGCAAGGCTCCACAAATCCCAACAGGCCAAGGCCGACGGGCAGAATGAGTAATGTATAGAATGACATAGGCGAAATCCCGTCCGGTTGTTCCCCCGGATTGAACCTGTGAGGCCCCTCTGTGGCAAGTCATATTTCCGTGTTTCCCTGTCCTCACGCCTGTCTCACGTTCGGGTGCGCTTTGTTTCAGCCGCCTTGCCTTATGCGACATTCGGGCGCAGGTCTTTAGCATGAAACGCAAAAAACAGGAGACAGAAAAATGAAACCGCAAATTGGAAAAGCCGTTACCGGCGGCGTAGTTGCAACCCTCGTGATGACCCTGATGATGATGTATGTCGCGCCGATGATGACCGGACAGCCGATGGATATTGCCGCACTGCTGGGCGCGATGCTCGGGGGGTATACGATGGGGATGGTTGCCCACATTATGATGGGGGTGGTGGTCTTTCCGCTGGCCTATGTCTTTATCTACGGCTTCCTGCCCGGCGGGCCTGTGGTGCGCGGTCTGGTTTGGGGGATCATCCTGTGGATCGCGGCGGCGACAATGGTTATGCCGATGGCTGGTGCCGGTTTTCTGATGGCCAATATCGGCGGTATGATGGCCCTGATCGCGGCCCTGATGGGGCATCTGGTCTATGGCGGGCTGCTTGGCTGGATTGCCGGTAGCGGGGAAAGCGCCGTTCCCGCCTGATCCCGTAAAAAAACCTATGGATGCCCTGCAAGAAATTGCGGGGCGTTTTGCGTTTGCCAGCGGGGGGGCTGGCGCTGTATGAGGGCGCATGAAACATTTTCCGTCCAAAGAACAGATCCTCGAATGGGTGCGGGACAATCCGCGCACTACATCCAAACGCGACATTGCCAAGGCCTTCAACATCAAGGGGCAGGGGCGGATCGAGTTGAAACGTATCCTGCGCGAATTGCGGGCCGAGGGGCATCTGGCCAAGAAGCGCAACACCTACCGCGAGGCCGATACCCTCCAGAATGTGGAACTGTTGCAGGTCAGCGCGATTGACAGCGACGGGGATATCTTTGGCGAGCCGGCCAACTGGAAGGGGGAAATCCATGCGCCCTCGGTCCTTTTGGTGCCCAAAAAGGGCGATCCGGCGCTGGGCATCGGGGATCGCGGCCTGTTCCGTATCACCAAAGTAGAGGACGAACACGTCCCCTATGAAGGCCGCCTGATCCGCAAGATCGGCACCGGCGCGCTGAAGGTTCTGGGCATCTACCGGCAGGCGGATTTCGGCGGGCGGATCGTGCCGGTGGACAAAAAGGCAAGCAAGGAATGGCGGGTAGAACCGGGCGACCGCAACGGCGCGCGCGACGGTGAACTGGTTGAAGGCACGCAGATCGGCAAGGCGCGGGCGGGCCTGCCCAAGGCCAAGGTAACGGCGCGGCTGGGCGATCCGCTGGCGCCCAAATCTGTCAGCCTGATTGCCATCCACGAACACGGCATCCCCGATGCCTTCCCCGAAAAAGTCGAGGCCGAGGCCGCCAAAGCCGCCCCCGTTCCCCTTGGCAAGCGCATGGACCTGCGCCACCTGCCGCTGTTCACCATCGACCCTTTCGATGCGCGCGACCATGACGACGCGATTTGCGCGCTGCCCGATACGGATCCGAAAAATGCCGGCGGGCATATCGTCTGGGTCGCCATTGCCGATGTGGCCCATTATGTGCGCCCCGACACGGCACTGGACCGCGAGGCACGCAAACGCGGGAACTCCAGCTATTTCCCCGATCGCGTGGTGCCGATGCTGCCCGATGCGCTGTCGGGCAACATGTGTTCCCTGCACGAGGGCGAGGATCGCGCCTGCATCGCGGTGGAAATGCAGATCAACGCGGCGGGGCGCAAGATCGGGCACCGGTTTGTGCGCGGGTTGATGCGCTCGCCGGCGTCGCTGTCCTATGAACAGGCGCAGGCGGCGGCGGACGGCAAGCCGGACGCACAGGCCGCCCCCCTGATGGAACAGGGGATAAAGCCGCTCTGGGCTGCATTCCGCGCCGTGCGCAAGGAAACCAAACGCCGCCAGCCGCTGCATCTGGACCTGCCGGAACGCAAGATCATCCTGTCGGACGAGGGCAAGGTGGTCTCTGTCGCCTTCCGCGACCGCTTCGATGCGCACAAGCTGGTAGAGGAATTCATGGTGCTGGCCAACGTCTGCGCCGCCGAAACGCTGGAGGCCAAACGCACCCCCCTGTTATATCGCGTGCACGAGGAGCCCAAGCCCGAGAAACTGGAAGCCCTGCGCGAGGTGGTCGAAAGCGTCGGGCTGAGCCTGCCGAAAGGGCAGGTCCTGAAAACCGCGCAGCTGAACAAGTTGCTGGACGCTGTGGCCGGCA
This sequence comes from Paracoccaceae bacterium, assembly GCA_027080755.1. Classification (GTDB taxonomy): domain Bacteria; phylum Pseudomonadota; class Alphaproteobacteria; order Rhodobacterales; family Rhodobacteraceae; genus NORP23. Next base: position 206 of record JALWQC010000472.1, on the reverse strand, counting down.
CCGCGGATTCCGAGGTGATCTCTATCGCCGTTTTGCGATCCATGACGCAGGCCTATTACAGCCCGCATAATCTGGGGCATTTCGGGTTGCACCTGAAACGCTATGCGCATTTCACCTCGCCGATCCGGCGCTATGCGGATTTGGTGGTGCATCGTGCCCTGATCAAGGCGCATGGCTGGGGCAACGACGGGCAAACCCCCGAAGAG
>JALWQC010000471.1 GCA_027080755.1 Paracoccaceae bacterium | reverse complement strand
CTCGGTTTCCGATTTCAACTGTCCGCAGGCGGCCATGATATCCTCGCCGCGGGGGCGCCGGATCGGGCTGGCATATCCGGCGGCGTTGACGATATCGCCAAAGGCCTCTATCCGGTCCCAGTCCGAACATTCATAGGGCGAGCCGGGCCACGGGTTGAACGGAATCAGGTTGATCTTGGCCGGAATCCCCGAGATCAGCTTTACCAGCCGCCGCGCATCCTCGTCACTGTCATTCACGTCTTTCAGCATCACATATTCAAAGGTGATGCGCTCGGAATTCGACAGGCGGGGATAGGCGCGCAGGGCGTCCAGCAGGGTTTCGATGTTCCATTTCTTGTTGATCGGCACCAGCTTGTCGCGCACCGCGTCCGTGGTGGCGTGGAAGCTGATCGCCAGCAGGCAGCCGATTTCCTCGCCCGCGCGGGCAATTTCCGGCACAACGCCCGAGGTGGACAGCGTGATACGGCGGCGCGACAGGGAAATCCCCTCGTTATCCATGACGATCTTCATGGCATCGCGCACATTGTCGAAATTATAGAGCGGCTCCCCCATGCCCATCAGAACCACATTGGACAGCATCCGTTTGTCGTTGGGGTCATTGCCCCATTCCTCCAGATCATCCCGCACCACCAGAACCTGCGCAACAATTTCCCCCGCCGTCAGGTTGCGCACCAGCGTTTGCGTGCCGGTGTGGCAAAAGGTGCAGTTCAGCGTGCAACCGACCTGCGAGGACACACAGAGCGTGCCGCGGTTGCTTTCGGGAATATAGACGGCCTCTACCTCGTGTCCGCCGGCGACGCGCAGCAGGTATTTGCGGGTGCCGTCCTCGCTGATCTGTCTGGTGACGACCTCGGGGCGTTCCACGGTGAAATGGTCGGCCAGATCGGCGCGGAAGCCCTTGGCCAGATTGGTCATCTGCGAAAAATCGGTGACGCCCTTTTGATAGATCCACTGCCAGACCTGCCCGACACGCATTTTGGCCTGCCGCTCGGGCACTCCCATGTCGATAAAGGCCGCGCGCATGGCCGCGCGGGTCAGACCTACCAGATTAGGCAGCCCTTCGGGGCGCGCGCGCGGGACGGTGACGGGATCGGGGGTGATGGTCATTGCGGTATTCCTTCAAACGCAGGACGCCCCCCGTGGTTCGAGAGGCGTCCGGTGTTTATCATGTTTTAACGGTTCGGGCCAATACGCCCTATTTGCACAGCTCCTGCGCCTTTTCGATCGCTGCGGTAAACCCGCGCAGCGAAAACGTGTCGATCGTCGTCGTGCCGCGTGTGGAAACACCGGTCACGATGGCATCCGCGCCCTTTTTCATGGCCGCGATCAGCGCCGCGTCGTCCTTGGGGTTGGTCCAGGCGTATTCCTTGTTCACGGCCGGATCGGGGAACATGGCAAAGGTATCCTTGCCGATCACCACTTTTACCGCCCCGTCCGGTTTCAACGGATAGCCCGCAAGGAACGAAGGCTCGCCCGCTACGCCCTGCCCGGGAATGACCGAGATGTGAAACCGGATGTCCCCGCGATTCACGGTAACGGTTTTGCCGCCGCGCTGTGCCTCGCTTTTGGTGGGTTTGGAGACGATGAAACACACCTTCGGGTTTTCATCGACGTAGACGCTCCAGTCTGTCTCGGCCTCGACCATGGACAGTTCCTGCGCTTGCGCCGCCGCACCGAGGGCCGTTGCCCCCAGAAAAACCGAAACGCTAACGGCTTGCAAAATTTTCCAGCTCATATGTGCCTCCTGCTCAAATTCGCCCGTCCGGCCCGCAGTTCGCTGCGTCTTTTCCGGCACGGGTTGTAATTCTGTCGCCTGCGCCCCTAATCTATCCGCACACTCGGGGCTATTGCTAGCCCCAAACATGGATAAATCAGGACAATCGGCGGGCTTATGCCCGTGAATTCGGCAAAAAGGACCGGTAATATGATGCAGGCAGAGCCTTTGGTGGAAATCTGGCGCGGGGAATTTCTGGAATGCCAGCATCGCGGCCATGCGGTTGTCAGTGATGCCGGCGGCAATATTCTGGCGGCCTGGGGCAACCCGGATCAGGTGATCCTGCCCCGGTCCTCCAGCAAAATGTTGCAGGCCCTGCCTCTGGTGGAAAGCGGCGCGGCAGCCGCCTTTGGCCTGACGAGCGAGCAACTGGCGTTGTCCTGCGCCTCGCATCAGGGAGCCTTGATCCATACGCAGCGGGTGACAAAATGGCTGGCGGATCTGGGGCTGGACGATCGGGATCTGCGCTGCGGCCCGCAGCAACCCAACGACACGCCGGCGCGTCATGCCTTGCATGACCACGGGCAAATGCCCTGCCAGTATCACAACAACTGTTCGGGCAAACACAGCGGCTTTCTGACCCTGAACAAGCATCTGGGCGGCGGTGCCGAATACATAGAGATCGACCACCCCGTGCAAAAAGCCGTGAAAGCCGCGTTCGAGGAAATGACCGGCCTTGATACCCCCGGTTTCGGGATCGACGGCTGTTCCGCCCCGAATTTCGCCACCACGGTGGCCGGTTTTGCCCGGGCTATGGCGCGGATGGCGGACCCGTCCGGCCTTGGCCCTGTGCGCGAATCGGCGGCGCGGGCGCTTGTCTCGGCCATGCGGGAACACCCGCTGCTGGTCGCCGGCGAGGGGCGCGCCTGTTCCGAGCTGATGGCTGCGACAGGGGGCAAAGTCGCCGTCAAAACCGGAGCCGAGGGCGTGTTTTCCGCCATCATCCCCGAAAAAGGT
>JALWQC010000470.1 GCA_027080755.1 Paracoccaceae bacterium | reverse complement strand
CACCAGCCAGGCCCAGCCGGAACCGAACTGCGTGACGCCGGCGTCGGCGAACTCGGATTTGAAGGCATCGACAGAGCCGAAGGCGTCCACGATGCGGCTTTCCAGCTCGCCGGGCATGGCGCGGCCTTCCGGCCCCATCATTTCCCAGAACTGCGAGTGGTTCCAGTGCTGCGAGGCATTGTTGAAAATCCCGTTCTGCGCCACGGCGCCGGCCTGATAGGTGCCACGCACGATATCCTCGAGCGGTTTGTTTTCCCACTCGGTCCCCGCGATCAGCTTGTTGCCGTTATCGACATAGGCCTTGTGGTGCAGGTCGTGGTGGTATTTCATTGTCTCTTCGGACATGCCGCCGGCCGCCAGTGCGTCATAGGCATAGGGAAGATCGGGAAGTGTGAAAGCCATGGTAAAACCCCTTCTGGTTTGGTATTTGCGGTCCGTTTGCCGCCTGCGGGCAAATATAATCGCTTTTTGACGCAAGGAAAGGCCAAAGCGGACTGTCGGCGGGGCAAAAGCGGTGATATGGCGAATTTGTTGTATTTGAAGGGACGGTTTTATGGCCCACTCTCACGAAAACATGCGCGGGGCGCTGTTTATGATGTTGTCGATGGCGGGGTTCACGCTGAACGACACGATGATAAAGCTGGTTTCAAGCGACCTGCCGCTGTTTCAGGCGGTGTTCCTGCGCGGCATTGCCGCCACGATTCTGCTGGGCGGGCTGGCGTGGTATAACGGGGCGCTGGCCTTTCGCCCTGCCCCGCGCGAGCTGAAGATCATCCTGCTGCGCACGGCAACCGAGGCCGCGGCCACCTATCTGTTCCTGACCGCGCTTTTCCATATGCCGCTGGCCAATGCCACCGCGATCCTGCAATCGCTGCCGCTGGCGGTGACGCTGGCGGCCTCTGTGTTTCTGGGGCACAAGGTCGGCTGGAAACGCTATCTGGCCATTGCCATCGGCTTTGCCGGGATGCTGGTCATCGTGCGCCCGGGGACCGAGGGGTTCAACGCCTATGCCATCTGGGCCGTGGCGGCGGTCGGGGTTGTGACCCTGCGCGATCTGCTGTCGCACAAGCTGGCCCCCGGCACGCCGTCCACCTTTGTGGCGCTGTTTACCTCGGCCACGGTGATGGCGCTGGCGGGGCTGGGCAGCCTGACGCAGGACTGGCAGCCGGTGCCGGCGCGCGACTGGCTGTTTCTGATGCTGGCGGCGGGGTTTATCCTGACGGGCTATATCGCGGCGGTCACGGCCATGCGCCACGGCGAGATATCCTTTGTCTCGCCCTTCCGCTACAGCGCGCTGATCTGGGCGCTGCTGCTGGGGGTAACGGTTTTCGGGGACATTCCCGACGCCTATACCCTGCTGGGCAGCCTGATTGTCGTCGGCACGGGGATCTATACCTTTCACCGGGAACGGCGGCTGTTACGCGCCCAAAGCCGTGGGCAGGAACAGTAACAGAAGGTTCCCGAACCATAAGGTTCCGCCGATCAGGATATTCCCCAGCAAGGCCCCGACCCTGCCGGCGGCATTGGTCTAGGCGGAGACCATCAGCATCACCGGCAGGATCAGGACAAGCCACAGAACCATCAGAAGCGAAACGCCGCCATTGTCGAAACGGGTATACAGCACGCCCAGCAGCAGGGAGGCGGCGCCGGTGACAAGGGCGGTGCGGGCCATGCTCCAACGACCCTGCGCATCGACAATTCGGGCAACCGGATCCGGAACAGCCTGCGGCAAAGGCACCGCCGCCGGCAAGGGAGAACCGCAGGAAACGCACTTCAGGGCCGCAATATCGGCCGGTGTATTAGGGCGTAGACCCATATCCCCCGCGTCGCCAGCGCGATCCTCGCGAAATATCAATGGTTCGGGGCGCGCCGCACAGGGTGGCCCCCTTTGCAAGCGGCCCGGGCCATTGAGATGAAGCGAGGATCGCGCCCTTCGGGTTTGGCGGATTTCCGCCCCGGGTGCGTTGCAGGCCCTTGAAATAGACCCACTATTCCGGCGGCCCTGCGCCTGCTCGAAACGAAAATCTGCCAAACTGGCGGCGCGGGGGATATGGGACTACGCCCTATAATATTTGCAGATCTTTTGTCTCATGCACCAACCGGAAAGAATACCCCTGCAACCCTGCGCCCTTCGGCCAGCAGCACGTTATATGTGCGACAGGCGGCCGAGGTTTGCATGAACTCCACCCCTATGTCCAGCGACTCCAGCGTCTGGCGGAAGGGGCGGGGCGGATAGGCGATGCTGTCCCCCGTGCCGACGATCACCAGATCCAGCGTATCGGCCAGCGCCAGCAGCGCGGCGGTATCCCCGTATCCCTGCCAGGGCATGCGGCTGTTTTGCGTGATCAGCATGGCGCCCTGGTGCAGCTGCCCGCCGACCCGGAAGAAGCCGGGGCCGTAGCCATCAACCGGCACGGCCCCGTCGAACAGGATTTCGTTCACGTTTATGCAATTGCAATCAGGCATCGATATCGGCGAACTGCGTGCCCGCCGCCCCGTTGTCCTGCTTGTCCCAGTCCCGCTTGACCCCGAGGCGCAGCAGAATGACCGAGGCCACAAAGACCGACGAATAGGTCCCCACGACAACGCCCCAGATCATGGCAAAAGTAAAGCCACGGATCACCTCGCCGCCCAGAAAATACAGTGCAATCAAGGCGATCAGCGTGGTAACAGAGGTCATAACCGTGCGCGACAGGGTCTCGTTGATGGACAGGTTCAGAACCTCTTTCAGA
>JALWQC010000469.1 GCA_027080755.1 Paracoccaceae bacterium | reverse complement strand
CCGCAGCCCAGTTCCAGCACGCTTTGCCCCGCCTTCGCGGGCACGGCCGCGGCCAGAAAAACCGGATCGGTCGCGGCACGATACCCTTCCAGCGGTTGCCAGACCCGCACGGCCCCGCCCAGAAAATCATCCCGGCTTAGCGCATCTTCGGCAAAGCTCATGTCGTCCCTGCCAGCTCTATGCCGTTGTCCTTCAGGATGGCGCGGGCGCGAAAGGCTTCTTCGTCCGCGACGGCCAGACGGCGGGGGAACAATCCGATGCCGCCTTCCATCACACTCATGTTTACGTCCAGCACAAAGGGCTTTATATCTTCGGCGCGCAACAATGCGCTGGCAAAGGCGATGACGGTCGGGTCTGTGGTTCGCAGGATCTCTTTCATGGCCGCAGAATAGATGGCCGCACCGCAATGGTCGAGGCGAAACCGGAAGGGACAAACAGAATGTCGGATACAAAAGGCCCTTTTGAGCGCCTGCAAGCCCTGTTGGCGACAGACATGCAAGCCGTGAACACCCTGATCCGCGCGCGCATGGCCAGCGAGCATGCCCCGCGCATCCCCGAGGTCACGGCCCATCTGGTAGAGGCTGGCGGGAAACGTCTGCGCCCGATGCTGACCCTGGCGGCGGCGCGCATTTGCGGATACGAGGGGGCCGACCATATCAAGCTGGCCGCCACGGTGGAATTTATCCACACCGCGACCCTGCTGCATGACGATGTGGTTGATGAAAGCGGGCAGCGGCGCGGGCGGCCGACGGCGAACCTGTTGTGGGACAACAAATCCTCGGTTCTGGTGGGGGATTACCTTTTTGCGCGCTCTTTCCAGTTGATGGTGGAAACCGGAACCCTGCGGGTGCTGGATATCCTTGCCAATGCCTCGGCCGTGATTGCCGAGGGCGAGGTGCTGCAACTGACCGCCGCGCAGGATCTGGCCACGACCGAGGCCGTTTATCTGCAGGTGGTGCGCGGAAAAACCGCCGCCCTGTTTGCCGCTGCCTGCGAGGTTGGCGGCGTGATTGCCAAGGCGGACGAGGCCGACGTCAATGCCCTGCGGGCCTATGGCGATGCGCTCGGGATTAGTTTCCAGATCGTGGACGACCTGCTGGATTACGGCGGCACGGCAGCCAGTTTCGGCAAGAACATCGGCGACGATTTCCGCGAGCGCAAGCTGACCATGCCGATCATTCTGGCCATTGCCGCAGGGGATGACAGCGAGCGGGAATTCTGGAAACGCACCATTGAAAAGGGCGAGCAGCAGCCCGGCGATCTGGAACATGCCATTGCCCTGATGAATAGCCACAACACGCTGGAAGCCACGCGACAAAAGGCGCTGGACTGGTCCCGAAGGGCAAAGGATGCGCTGGAACGTCTGCCGCAAAGCGAATTGCGCGACCTGTTGCAGGATATCGCGGATTTCGTCGTTTCGCGGATCGTTTAAACCGGCGCAGCAGCAACCCACCAGTCGGGGCGGTCCTTGCGGATTGTCGCGGCGGCGTTCTCGGCCGTTTCGCGGTCGGGATACAACCCGAAACAGGTCCCGCCAGAGCCGCTCATACGTGCAAGGGCGCAGCCGGCGGTATTGGTGATCCGTTCCAGCACCTCCGCGATGACGGGCGAGATTTTGCAAGCCGCGTCCTGCATATCGTTGCGCAGCCCCGCCAGATAGGCAAACAGGGCTTCGGTATCCTGAAACCCCTGCGGAATACGGGGAATCGGCATGTTGTTCCGGTTTTCCATCGCCCTGAAAACCGCGCCGGTGTTGACCCCCTCGCCGGAATTGACCAGCAGGATCCAGAAATCGGGCAGGGGCGGAAGCGGGGTCAGAATTTCGCCAATGCCCTGCATCCGTGTCGGGGTTTGGGCCATGCAGACCGGAATATCGGCCCCGAGGGCTGCCAGCGCATCCCTTTCCGGCAAATCCACACCCCACAGACGCGACAGCACCCGCAGGGCCGCGGCTGCATCCGCAGACCCGCCCCCGATACCCGATGCCACCGGCAGGTTTTTATGCAAACGGATATGTGCCCCGCCCTGCCCCAACATCCGCGCCGCCTGCAACACCAGGTTTTCCCCGCTCAGGGCAGCGGCAAAGGAGCCGTCGATATCCAGCATCAGGGCGGGGGCGGCGCTTGCCTCTAGCAGATCCCCGACCTGTGGAAAAACAACGAGCGAATCCAGAAGGTGCAACCCGTCGGGGCGTTGCCCTGTCACATGCAGGCACAGGTTAACCTTGGCAAAGGCCTGTTCGCGCAACATCACTTGGCGTCTTCTTCGGCCAGAACCTTGTCCAGCCCGATATCCAGTTTGCGGCGGATACGTTCGGCGTCCTGCGGCTCGGGGTCAAAGGACAGGGCGCGCTGCCATTGGAAACGGGCCTCGCGTTTGCGGCCAACCATCCACAGCACATCGCCGTAGTGATCGTTGATGATGGGATCGACCGGCAGCAGTTTTACCGCCCGCTGCATCGGCTCTACCGCCTGTTCGTATTTGCCCAGACGATAGAACATCCAGCCAAGGGAATCGGTGATGGCCCCGCTTTGCGGCATTTTCTGCGCGGCGGTTTCGATCATCTGCTGCGCCTCGTCCAGATTGCTGCGCCGTTCAAGGAAGGAATACCCGAGGTAGTTCAGCACCTGCGGCTGGTCGGGGGACAGTTCCAGCGCCTTGCGCAGATCGGCCTCGGCTTCGGGCCAGCGGTCCAGCTGGGACTCGCTGATGGCGCGGGCGTAATACACCACCCAATAG
>JALWQC010000468.1 GCA_027080755.1 Paracoccaceae bacterium | reverse complement strand
AAGGCAAAGCGCCCCTTGCCGATGGCGATAATACCGTAGGTCTGGTTGAAATCATTGGAGCCGCCGTTCTGGTCCAGATTGAAAACCTCTTCACCGTTCAGGTAAAACAGCACCTGATCCACCGTTTCACGCACCTTCAGCACGTCCGAGCCATCCAGCCGCGCCCGCACCGTATCGCTGTCCTGCTTGCTGAACTCCCCGTCCATCAGGGTGATCGCGCCGACATTGCCCTGTGCGTCGATGACAATACCCATAAAATTGTCGTCACCCAGATAGTTCAGCATAATCCCCGCCATCGCCGGATCGGAATCCTGCGCCTGCAAATAGACGTTCAGCGTGGTTTCCCGTTCCCCCCCCTTCAGCGGCGGCTGCGATGTCTTGTAGGCGCGCACGCCGCTGGGGTTTTTGGTGTTGATCAGGTTGAACCAGCCATCCTGCAAGGTCGTTTTCCATTCCCCGTCGTCCTCTATCTGGACAACATCCGCCAGCGGCCCGAGGTTGGATTTCAGGTCCGCCTGCGCCAGCGGGGCGAAAACGGTGGCGAACAGCAGGGCGGACAGCAGGCGAATGAACGATGTCATTATTTTGGCTCCAAAAAAGGCGATTTCGTAATAATGTGCGCGATTTTATTATCGGGCCGGCTTTTGCGCAAGTTTTCTTTGCCATTTACCTGATTTTCGCAAGATCGCTTCGCCCGAGCCGTTCTGCGGCGCTGTAATCGGCGCGCAAATCGCGGTGCCGCACGGCCCCGCGCCTTGACCTTGGGGAAAAACTCCTGAAAAAATCCCCCGACATCAAGGAGGGACAAGATGAGCAGAACTGTATATCTGAACGGCGAATACCTGCCCGAGGAAGAGGCCAAGGTCTCTATTTTCGATCGCGGTTTTCTGATGGCCGACGGCGTTTACGAGGTAACCTCGGTGCTGGACGGCAAGCTGATCGATTTTGACGGCCACGCCAAACGGCTGGAGCGGTCTTTGAACGAACTGGACATGGCCAGCCCGATCGGCATGGAGGACCTGCTGGCGGTCCATCGCGAACTGGTGCGCCTGAACGATATCACCGAGGGGATGATCTATCTGCAAATCACCCGCGGCGCGCCGGATGACCGGGATTTTGTCTTTCCCGACCCGGACAAAGTGCCCCCGACCATCGTTCTGTTTACCCAGAACAAGCCGGGGCTGGCGGATAATCCGGCGGCGAAAAAGGGGATCAAGGTGATCTCTATCGCCGATGAACGCTGGGGCCGGCGCGATATCAAAACCGTGCAGCTTCTCTATCCGAGCATGGGCAAGATGATGGCCAAGGCCGCCGGTGCCGATGACGCCTGGCTGGTCGAAGACGGCAAGGTAACCGAGGGCACTTCGAACAACGCCTATATCGTCAAGGACGGCAAGATCATCACCCGCAACCTGTCCAATGACATCCTGCACGGCATCACCCGCGCCGCCGTTCTGCGTTTCGCCCGCGAGGCCCGGATGGAGGTAGAGGAACGCCCCTTCACCATTGCCGAGGCTCAGGCCGCGGACGAGGCGTTTATCACCTCGGCCAGCACCTTTGTCATGCCGGTGGTGGAAATCGACGGCACGCCCCTTGGCGATGGCACCCCCGGCCCCGTCGCCACCCGCCTGCGCGAGATTTATCTGGAAGAAAGCCGCAAAACGGCCAGCTGACCGGGCACCGGCTGTTATTCCTGCGTCAGGGTATAGCAGCCGGTTTCTGTGTCGAATCCTTCCGCCTCGTATCCGGCCAGAATGGCCAGCCGCGCCGGCTTCCCCTCGAAATCCGCGCAGAATTTTGCGGTTTGCGGGTCGGGGCGGCTATAGCGGTAGGGGGCGCCGGTTTTCGGGTCCTGCAGGTCCTGCGGGGCGGGGAACCTGGTCCGGCAGACCGTCACGATATCCGCCTTTGCCAGCGTTTCGGGGAAGCTGCCCGTTTCCTCGTAATGACATTCCAGAACGGCGCGGATCATCCCCAGGTCGTCAAAGCGCGCCCTGTCCCGATCATCCGCCCGCCCCTGCGCCGGACCACCCACCACCATCAGGCCGGCAACAACCGCCGCAATGACAAGGGCAAGACCCGCCGCCAGAAACCAGACCCCGCGTCCCATGTCACCACCCGCCCGTTTTTTCGTCTGCTGCCGCATCATGCAGATAATAGCCGAAGATTCCCCCGGAAATGCTGCCGACCGACAGCACCTGCAGCAGAAAACGCAGCGTTGTATCCCCGCTTAGCAAATAGAACACAAGCGTCACCAGATCGCCCAGAACAAAAAGCGCGGCAATAAACAGGGTCAGATAGGTCAGCACCTTGCGAATGGCCGAGCGCCGCTTCCCCGCATCCTTGCCAATGGCCCGATTGGTCAGGACGCTGATCCAGATGAATAGCGGAACGCTGAAGACCAGCGTGGAAACGGCCCAGCGGATGGTGTGGAATTCCCGACCGGCAAGGATTTCACCGTTTTCCGGCAGCCAGAGGTGGATCAGCGCAAACAGCAGGTTGTTCAGGCTAAAGGCGGAAATTCCGAGGGCGACAAACATCAGCCCGTATAAAAACGCATCCTTTGCCGAAACATAGGGGCGCGGGCGCGGAACGGGCGGGCGGAAATCTCCGTCCACATAGGCGCCCAAAGCCGCGTCGCGTTCGTGTTCCGACCATCCGGCCTGTATCAGGGCGTCGGAGATTTCCGCGCGGCTGTGTCCGGCAATCAGGGCATCGCGCACAAAACGCGCCAGTTCATCCGTGGCCCCCATGG
>JALWQC010000467.1 GCA_027080755.1 Paracoccaceae bacterium | reverse complement strand
CGCCCGCCCCGTTTACATCCGCCCCACGACACCTGCCCAGGTGGCGGAATTGGTAGACGCGCTAGCTTCAGGTGCTAGTGTCCTTATGGACGTGGAAGTTCGAGTCTTCTCCTGGGCACCATTTACCCCCGAATACAAACGCTCGAACCCCTTGTAGAACAAGGGGTTTTTGGCGTATGTCTACATGATGTCCGTACACGCACACCATTGCTGTGGGCAGACGGGTTAAGGCCGTGCATTTACAGTCCGAAAATGTGCGCAATTCACGATTATAAAATTAGGGTCTACGCCCCTAAAGATACCAGAGCGGGAACAGCAGGCGGGTGGTTATGTTGCGGGCGGCGATGGTGGCGCGGGTTTTCGGCGATACCCGCATTTGCCGGTTCAGCGGGTCGGCCCCCGATTTGTAGTAGCGTTTCGACGGCTCTCGTCGCAGGCGGTTCAGGGTAAGCTGGCCGGCGTGGGCCTGTGTCAGGTTTTCGGCGCTCAGCCGGATTTTCAGTTCTTCCCGATCCAGATAGTTCACGGGCCGTTTTTGCAGCGCTTGCAGCACAAATCCGGGGATATGGGGGGAATAGCGGGCCAGCGTTTGCAGCCCGAGCAGATAGCTGTGGTGCAGTTTGTTGCGGGTGACAATATCGACAAAGGCGGCCCAGTCTATGCTGTCGTGGCGCCAGTGCAGCAGGCGCACCCCGTCCACGACCCAGCGGATCGGATAGACGGCATTGGCGGCCAGGCCGTGGTCCAGAACCTCCAGCAGCAACCAGGTGTCATTGGCATAGGGGGTGCCGGTATCGTCGCGCGCCGGCGGCGGATCCTGCCACAGCCAGTCCTGTAGTTCCCCGTCGTAGGCAAAGGACAGGCGCGGCAGCCATTGCAGGTCCAGTTCCCCGCGCGCGCCGATCCGATAGCTGATTTCCGTGTTGAGATAGCGCGCCTTCGCACGGTCCGCCATCAGGCCCAGCCGCGGCTGCCATTTCTGCGCCGTCGCCAGTTCCAGAATGCGCTCCACATCCGGCCAGCGGAACAAGGCATCCAGATCGGCCGAGGGGCGCAGATCCCGCCGTTGGTCCGTGCGCGCCACCAGCGCCGTGCCCTTGGTCCACATCAGCGCAATGCCCGCATCCCGAAACAGCGCCCCCGTCTGTGTCGCAAGCTGCCGGTTCAGCATCGCCTGCATCCGCGCCCAGCGTTGCGCGTTTTGCAGGTATTTCGCCAGCGGCTGCCCTGCCGGATCCCCGCCCAGACGATCGGCAACCAGCGGGAACAGGCGCAGCTCGCCCTCGTTCGGGAAATCGCCGGCCAGCGCCGTGGCATAGGCCTGCCATGCCGCTTGCGGGTCGGTGTCACCGCAGGCGGCCACAACCAGATGGTGCAGGCGCCCTTCGGGGAAAATGCCGGGTTGTGCATAGGATGGAAACATAACGGGTTCAGGCCTGTTTGAAGCGGGGCGCGCGGGAAAGGTAGTTGCCAGAAACATAGCAATACAACTATAATATAGCCATCCACGCAGGAAAATTTACAAAATGACACAATTTGAATTGAATACACCGGATGTTATGTCCGAGGATTTCGACGCCGATCTGGTTCTGCTGAATTTGCGCTCGGGGGAATATTTCAACATCACCGGCGCGGCGCGGGCCTTTCTGGATGCCATCCTGCAAGGGATCGGCCCCGACAGTCTGGCCGCGCTTCTGGGGCGCGAAAACCCGCAGGCGGGGGCCGAGGCGGCGGAATATTTCGCCAATCTGCAAAAGCACAAGCTGCTGCGCCCGAAACCGGACAGCACCGCGCTGGAGGCGCAACCGGATCATGTGGCGGGGATTCTGGCGCTCGGCACCGCTTTTCCGTTTGAATGTTTCGATGATCTGAGCGCCCTTCTGGCCGCCGACCCGATCCACGACGTCACCCCCGAGGCCGGCTGGCCGGTCATGCCGGATGCCGGATAACATCGCCGCCTTTGCCCGTGCCGCCCTTGCGCGCGCGCAAACCGCCCTGCAAACCGCACCGCTTTCCGCCCTGCGTGTCGCCGGCATAAACATTGCCGTTGCGGAAACATCCCCGCGTGTCATCCCCTGGACCGAAGGGCAGTTCGACCCGCCCGACGGGCCGGCGACGGCGCGGATCTATTGCGACTATAGCGGCAGCCACCTGCAGGCGATGCAGGCCCTCGGGGATATTTCCGCGATCTCGCCGCTGGAACTGGACGATGCGCTGGCACAGGCCGGGCTGTTCGGCAGTTTCAACCCCGCGCAAAACCACTGGGATCTGTTCGACCCTGCCACCGGCACCGGCCTGCGTCTGCTGCCCCGCCCCGAGGCCTATCCCGTCTGGGAACCCACGGCGCCGCTGGCGAACCTGCTGGGCTGGATCATGCGCGCCAACGGCCGGATGGTGATGCACGCCGCCGCCCTCGGGATCGACGGGAACGGGGTGCTGCTGGCCGGTGCCGGTGGCAGCGGGAAATCGGGCACCACCCTTGCCGGTGTGGCGGGGGGGATGCAAAGCGTGGGGGATGATTACTGCGTGATCTCGCAAGACCCCGACCCCGTGGCGCGGCCGCTCTATCGTATGATGAAACAGGACAGCGCAGGGCTGGCGCGCACCGGCCTGCAGGGGGATTTCGGGCCGCTGAACTGGCAGGGCAAACATGTGTTCGACCTGCGCCGGCTTTTCCCCGATGCCGCCGTGGACCGCATCGCCATCAGGGCCGTCCTTCTGCCCGCAATCCGCCATACCCCCCGCCGCCATCTGGAGC
>JALWQC010000466.1 GCA_027080755.1 Paracoccaceae bacterium | reverse complement strand
CCGCTTTGACAGGCCGGCCCGGTCCAGCGCCGCCACCATCGCCCGCGCCGCCGCAAAAGAGCGGTCCATGCGCGGCAGAAGATAGCCGATCAGATCGGGCGAAACCGTAATCTGGCGGTCCATGAAAAGCTTGACCAGCAGGGCGGACAGCAGGGCATCGTCGGGGGGCTCCAGCTGCACCACGGCGGCGGCCCGCAGGCGTGACGCCAGATCCGGCAGGGCAATATCCCAGCGTGACGGGGCGTCCACCCCGCTAAGCAACAAAGTCCCGCCCGCGCCCAGCAAACGGTTGTGCAGGTGGAACAGGGCCTCTTCGTTTTTCTTGCGCTGGCCGGCGGGCAGACGGGACAGCTGGTCCACGTCCTCTACGGCGACATCGCGGGCGGCGGCGAGGGTGGGGATGTCGTGCTGTGACAGGCGCGCCGCCTTCAGCACCACCCCGTTGGAGCGCGCAGCCCAGACCTGCGCCAGATGGGTCTTCCCCGAGGCCGGCGGCCCGCACAGCGCCAGCTTGCCCCCGGGCCAGTCGGGCCAGGCGTCCAGCATCTGCAACGCCAGCGCATTCGCCGGCGAGACAAAGAAATCGTCCCGCCCCAGCGCCGCGCGGGTCGGCAGTTCCAGCACCAGTTGTTCGGGCTTGTTCATGCGTCCGGCTCTTGTTCCGCGTGATCTCCGAGATACAGCTTGCTCTGTTTGTAATTCGCAATCGCGAAACGCCCCAGAACGCCGATACTGGCCGCCGCCGGCACCGCGATCAGCATACCGGCAAAGCCCAGCGCCGAGCCGAAAGCGAACAGTGCAAACATCAGCCAGACCGGATGCAGCCCGACGGATCCCCCCACCAGCTTCGGCGTCAGGAAGTTCCCCTCCAGCACCTGCCCGATGGCAAAAATCGCCGCCACAACCGCAATCCAGACCGGATCATCCCAGAACTGGAACACCGCCAGCCCGACCGAGGTCACCCCCCCGAACGTCGATCCGACATAGGGGATAAAGGTCAGCAAGCCGGCCACCAGTCCGACGACGACCCCGAATTGCAGCCCCACCAGCCCCAGCGCCACCGCATAGAATATCCCCAGTATCAGGCCGACCGTCATCTGCCCGCGCACAAAGCCCGCCAGCACCCGGTCGATTTCCCGCCCCAGCCGGCGGATCACCGGCGCATGTTCGCGCGGCAGCCAGCTGTCGATCACGGCGACCATGCGGTCCCAGTCCAGCAGCAGGTAAAAGGCCACCACGGGGGCAACGATCAGGATGGTCATGAAATTCACCACCGCCAGCGAGGACGACAGAACCTTGCCGATCACCTGCCCGCTGTTGGCCCGCACCGTTTGTTCCAGCGCCGCCAGATTCTGGCTGATCAGGGAATTTTCATCCAGCAGACCGGGGAACCGTTTGGTCAGGAAATCCAGAATATTGGGCACCAGCTTGGGCAGGGATTCGATCAGCGCCTTGCCCTGTTCAAACAGCACCGGCACCACCAGCACCACCACCAGCAGCGAGGCAATCACCACCACGATGGAAATCGTCACCGTGGCCAGCGTGCGGCTAAGGCCCCATGCCTCCAGCCGGTCGGCCAGCGGGTCCAGCAGATAGGCAATCGCCGCCCCGATCAGGAACGGGGCCAGCGTGTCGCCCACATACCACAAAAACACCAGCAGAACCGCCAGTCCCGCCCCCCAGTATCGCACCTGTTGTCCTACGCTCAGACTCATATCGGGTTCCTTATGCAAATTGCTCGCGGATCAGGCGTTCTTCCAGCCCGTGGCCGGGGTCGAACAGCAGGGTGTGGCTGATACCCGGCTCGCTGTTGATATCGACCCGCAGGACGTTGCGCACCTCTGTGGAATCGGCAACGGCATTGACGGGGCGTTTTTCGTGTTCCAGCACATCGAAGGTAATCGTGGCATCCATCGGCAACAAGGCCCCGCGCCAGCGTCGCGGCCGGAAAGCCGCCATCGCCGTCAGCGCCAGAATATCGGCCCCGATCGGCAAAATCGGCCCGTGCGCGGAATAGTTATAGGCGGTAGAGCCGGCCGGCGTGGACACCAGCGCCCCGTCGCAGACCAGTTCATCCATGCGCACGCGCCCGTCCACGGATATCCGCAGCTTGGCCGCCTGCGGGCCGGAGCGCAGCAGGGAGACCTCGTTTATCGCCAGCGCTTCGGTCGTGTCGTCGTTCACGCAGGTGGCGTGCATGCGCAGAGGGTGGATCACCGCCGCCTCGGCCGCCTGCAGGCGCGCGATCAGGTCGTCCTCGCGGTATTCGTTCATCAAAAAGCCGACGGTGCCCTGGTTCATGCCGTAAACCGGCGCCGGCAGGGCCTGCGTGGCATGCAGCGTGTGCAGCATAAACCCGTCCCCGCCCAGCGCCACAATCACATCGGCATCCTGCACATCCACATCGCCATAACGCGCGCGCAAGGTTTCCAGCGCCTTTTGCGGTGCCTCCCCGCGGGCGGCGACAAAACTGATTTTTCCATATTCCATGCCGCGGAGTTTCCCCTGTTTCGCATAGAGACTCAAGCGCGGATTTCCCCGCCCGTTTTTCCGACAGGAAACCCGCGTTCCTATGCACGGCGGGATTTTGGCAAAATCCGTGAAATGCAGGGGATTCGCGGGTTTCAAACGGCAAAACCCCGCGCTATGCCCGTAATCAGGCAAACCTGCGTCGTTTCGCCATGCGCGCAGGTCGGTTTTTTGTTTCCTATCGGAAACATGTGCCGTAAAAGACCCCGAACCACAGCCCTTAGGGAGACA
>JALWQC010000465.1 GCA_027080755.1 Paracoccaceae bacterium | reverse complement strand
GCGGTGAAGCTGGCACCGGCAATGGTGGCGCGCGCCGGCAGGCGTTGCGTGGCGGCGTTCAGTGTGGTCAGGATCACCGATTTGCGGGCAAAACCGTCCGCCAGCAGCGCCAGCGTCGCCATGCGGCGCGCGGAAACATCGGCGTTGGGGGACACGCGGTCATAGGGCACACAGTCCCAGGCCGGAAATTCCAGCACCGGCAGATCGGGGGCGAAAAACCCCAGCCCCGCGCGCAGGGCGGCAAGGCGGGCGTCGTCGCGCGCGACATGGATCACCGGCCCGTCGGCCCGCGCCACCAGATCCGCCAGCAGCTGCGCATCATAGCCCTCGGGCGCGCCGCCGGTCAGCACGGTTTCCTTTGCAAGCGGTTTCATTTATGCGGGCGCCTTTTCCTCGCTGTCGGCCTGCTGGCGCGCCCACATGCTGGCATAGCGTCCGCCTTTGGCGAGCAGTTCCTCGTGCGTGCCTTCCTCGACCACATGGCCGTGTTCCAGCACGACAATCCGGTCGGAATTGACCACGGTGGACAGACGGTGCGCGATGGTGATCACGGTGCGGCCGCGGCCCATAGCCTCCAATGCCTCGAGAATGCCTTGCTCGGTCTCGGAATCGAGCGCCGAGGTCGCCTCGTCCAGCAACAGGATCGGCGGGTTTTTCAGCAGGGTGCGGGCAATACCGACCCGCTGTTTTTCCCCGCCCGACAGCTTCAGCCCCCGTTCACCAACCGTGGTGTCATAGCCGTCCGGCAGGCTCTGGATAAAGTCATGGATCTTGGCGGATTTTGCCGCTTCGATAACCTCGTCCCGCGTGGCATCGGGGCGCCCGTAGGCGATGTTGTAATAGATCGTGTCGTTGAACAGCACCGTATCCTGTGGCACCACGCCGATACTGGCGCGCAGGCTGGATTGCGTCACGTCGCGCACGTCCTGCCCGTCGATGGTCAGAGCGCCGCCGGTGACATCGTAAAAGCGGAACAACAGCCGCCCGATGGTGGATTTCCCCGCCCCCGAGGGCCCGACGACCGCCACCGTTTGCCCCGCGCAGACACACAGGTTGAAATCCTGCAGGATCCTGCGTTCCGGATCATAGGCGAAATCGACATGGTCAAAGCGCACCTCGCCCCCGGTAACCTGCAGGGGTTTGGCGTCGGGTTTATCGACAATCTCGGGCGGCTGGCCCAGCAGGGCAAACATTTCCCCCATATCCACCAGCGCCTGCCGGATCTCGCGATAGACCGTGCCGAGGAAGTTCAGCGGCATGGTGATCTGGATCATATAGGCGTTGACCATAACAAAATCCCCGACCGTCAGCGTGCCGTTCTGCACCCCGAGCGCGGCCATGACCATCACCGCCATCAGCCCCGAGGTAATAATCACCGACTGCCCGAAATTCAGCATGCCCAGCGTGTAATTCGTCTGGATCGCCAGCTTCTGGTACTGCGCCAGCGATTCGTCATAGCGCGCCGCCTCGCGTTTTTCGGCGTTGAAATATTTCACCGTTTCATAGTTCAGCAGACTGTCGATCGCCTTTTGGTTGGCCTCCGTATCCTGTTTGTTCATCGCCTTGCGAATCCGCACCCGCCATTCTGTGATGCGAAAGGTGAACAAAACGTAAAGGGTGATGGTGACCACCACGACCAGCAGATACCAGACGTCGAAAATCGTATAGAAAATGATCCCGACCATGAGCAGTTCCAGGATCAGCGGCCCGACCGAAAACAGCATGAAGCGCAGCAGGAACTCCACCCCTTTGACCCCGCGTTCGATCACCCGCGACAGGCCGCCGGTCTTGCGCGTGATATGGTAGCGCAGGGACATGGCGTGGATGTGTTCGAAGGTCTCCAGCGCCAGGGCGCGCAAGGCCCGCTGCCCGACCTTGGCAAAAATCGCGTCGCGCAGCTGGTTGAAGCCGACGCCCAGCAGCTTCATCACGCCATAAGCCACCACCAGCGCCACGGCCCCGTGCACAAACAGAACGCCCGGGTCGCTGCCCTCGCCCGAAAGCGCATCGACGGCCGCCTTGAAAAAGAACGGTGAGCTTACGGTGATAACCTTGGCCAGCACCAGCGAGGCCATAGCCAGCACCACCCGGATCTTGATCTCGGGGTGGCCGGCCGGCCACAGATAGGGGACCACCCGTTTTATGGTGTTGATGGCGCTGCGTTTGTCGTCACTGTCGCTCATGGCTAAATCCTTTGATTGAACCCCCTAGATAAGGGGTTGCGCACCAAAGGGCCAGACCTGTTGCGATTATTCCGTGACGTCGGGCAGGACAAACACCTGTCCGGGATAGATCAGGTCCGGGTCGCGGATCTTGTCGCGGTTGGCGGCAAAAATCTGGTGGTATTTCAGCCCCTCGCCATAACGGCCCGTGGCGATGACCCACAGGTTGTTGCCCGGCTGCACGGTATAGGTGATCGGGCTGTTGCCGGCGGCATCCTGCACGGCCTGCGCGCGTTCCACATCGGCGGGGAAAGCCCGCTGGAAGGGGGTTTCCATGCGGCTGACCACCTTGCCGTTCGCATCCAGTTCATCCACCCGCAGCATATAGTTGCCCGCTTCCAGCCCGTCGAGGACCACCTTCCAGCTGCCCAGCTCGGAGATCTCGGCCTTGGCTACGGCCTCGTTATCGACATAGGCGATAATCATGTGGTTGGGGGTGCCGCGACCGGCCACGGCGGCCTCGCCGGTTTTTTCGTAGGAAATGGAATCGATGCTGACCTGATCGACCTGCAGCGGGGCGGCGGGCTGCACGACCTCTACCGTATCGGCCGTGGCCTTGACGATCAC
>JALWQC010000464.1 GCA_027080755.1 Paracoccaceae bacterium | reverse complement strand
GCCGGTTTCTTCAAAGGCCTTGTTGATCTGCCCCACGTCCAGCGTCAGGCGCCGCACCGTGCCGTCCCCGACCATGGTGTTCCAGTCGAGCGGCTCGCGCAGTTCGGTGTTGACGACATATTGCGGACCGGAGTTGTCCGATTCCGCACTCAGCCCGCCCAGACCCAGCGCCCGCGCCACCTTGATAGAGGCCCGCACAACCGAATCGTCGATGATCATGATGGTCACCGTCGCACCCGAGATGATATCGACATCATGCCCCTCGCCACCGGCGGCGGCCTCGGCCACGATATCGAGACCCTTGTAGCCATCCGTCATCTTGCGGATTTTGCTTTCGGGAATCCCGATCAGAACGATCGGCTCGTGATGCTGCACCAGATCGGCGCGCAGCAGCTTGCCGTCCGGGTCAATCGCCACCATCATGTGGATCGGCTTGCCGGAATAGCCCGTCGTGCCGACAAAATCCGAGGTGATGAACGCATACCCCATCAGATCGTCGCCCTTCATAACGGGCACAACCGGAATATCGTCGCGCATGGGGCCGTAGGATGTGGCGCCCTCTACCAGCTCGGGGGCGGGAACCTTGGTCAGGAACTGTTCCAGAACCGGCGTATGTTCCGCCTGCGCCATACCGGCAAACAGCAGAAACACCAGCTGGAAAGCTGCCAGAAGTTTCAGGATTTTCAAGGGCTTGTAACCGCCTAGACATCTCAGATCCATGTGGCACCCCACTGGGTCGAGATTTCTGCGGCAAGCTCTTTGACAGTCAAAGAGGAATAGTCAGTCATGGTTTTTTCTTCGCTCGGTAAAGGAGGGCCGCGGGTTGCGCCCCAGTATTGTTCGGCACGATCCGGCACAATGCCGGAATCGAATGAATAGGAAATTAACGTGTAGGAGGAAGGAACCGGTATCCGCACCGCCAATCCGTCCGGCAGTGTAAAACCGCCTACATGCAGCACACAGAATTCGCAATGGTCACATGTGTTTTTCTGCCCGTCCTGCCCGGACGCCGGCGCACCGGAGCCGCAAATTTCCCCCCAGAAGGCGGATTGAACCGGTGTCTGCGCGGAAACAGACGTCGCATGGCCGACCAGAAGCATAACCGCCGCCAGCAGCGCAAACAGGTAAACCGTTGCGGAAAGGATATCCCGCCAAAGGTTCTGCTGTGGGGCTGCATTGTGCATATTTCGAGTCGCCTGTCCGGGTTCCCCGCGAACCTAGTATGCTGAGGCATACAAAGAATTGACGTAAATCAAGTAAGGGATATTCTTTTGGGAAATTCTTGCCCCTGCCCGACCGCCCCTTCGGCTTGACATGCCCGCGCCGGCGCCCGACATAGAAGGAAACCAATTGCAAGGAGCCACCATGACCACGCCCAACCCCGCCGCGCTCGATTTTTTGCTGACGCGGCGCTCGCGTCCGGCCAAAACCCTGATCGCCCCCTATCCGGACAAAGCGGCGCTGCGCATCATTCTGCAAGCAGCAGCGCGCACCCCCGATCATGGCAAGCTGGAACCGTGGCGCTTTATCGTGCTGGAAGGCGACGCGCTGTTGCGTCTGGCCGAATTGACCGCCCTGCGCGGGGCGGAACTGGGACTGGCGCCGGAAAAGATCGAAAAGGCCCGCTCGGGCTTTGCCAATGCCGGCGCGGTGGTGACGGTGGTTGCCTCGCCCGTGGAATCGCCCAAGGTGCCGGAAATAGAGCAGATCCTGTCCGCCGGCGCCGTCTGTCTGGCGGCACTGAACGCCGGACTGGCCAGCGGCTGGGGCGCGAACTGGCTGACCGGCTGGATGGCCATGGACCGGCCGTTTCTGGAAAAGGGGCTGGGGCTGGCGCCGCAGGAATTTGTCGCCGGTTTCATCCATCTGGGCACCGAGCGCGCCACCCCGCCCGAGCGCCCGCGCCCCGATATCGACGCCAAAACCGAGTGGCTGACCGCATGAGCCTGCTGGACGATTTTGCCAGGGCCCTGTCGCAATTCACCGACCCGCGGTTCCAGAAAGTGTTCTGGAAATCCCTGCTGCTGGCCTTTGTTCTGGTCATGGTGCCGTTTTTCGGCATTACCGCCCTGCTGGACTGGGTGCTGCCCGAAACCGTCACCCTGCCCTGGGTCGGCACGCTGGCCATCCACGGCGGGTTGCTGTCGGTGGCCGGCATCCTGACGTTTTTCCTGCTGTCCTTCCTGATGTTTCCGGTCGCCTCGGTCATCATCGGCTTTTATCTGGAGGAAATCTCCGACGCGGTAGAGGCACGCTACTACCCGCAACTGCCACCGGCCAAACCCGCGCCGTTTTTCCCTATGCTACTGGATTCGCTGAAGTTTACCGTCATCATCGTGGCCGCAAACATCCTTGTGCTGGCGTTCTACCTGATGGCCTCGGTCTTTGCGCCGCTGGTGTTCTGGGGCGTGAACGGCTATCTGATGGGGCGGGAATATTTCCAGCTGGTCGCCGCGCGCCGCGTCGGCATGAAAGAGGCCACCCGCCTGCGCAAACGCTATCTGGCCCGCATCTGGCTGGCCGGTTTCCTGATGGCCATCCCGCTGTCGGTGCCGCTGGTCAACCTTGTAATCCCCATCTTCGGAGTCGCGGTTTTCACCCACCAGTTCCACCGCCTGTACGGCGACGCCTGAAGAAGTTGCCCCAAGCCGAAAAAAGCACTTGTAGTCCCCCGCCGCAAAAGGCTAAACACCTCCTCGGAGACGTGGCCGAGTGGTCGAAGGCGCTCCCCTGCTAAGGGAGTATACCGGGAACGGTATCGAGGGTTCGAATCCCTTCGTCTCCGCCACTAACACCGTATACAC
>JALWQC010000463.1 GCA_027080755.1 Paracoccaceae bacterium | reverse complement strand
TCGCCCCCGAGGATCCGCAGAATGACAAGACGGGATTTTCCGGCCGTATCCCCGATGTATGTGTCAATGGTAAACGGATGCCCCAGATGCCCCAGATTGGCCAGCCGCAAGCTGTCCGGCCCGTCGCTGATTGCCCTGTTGGCGGCACTCAGGGCCGCGATTTCGGTATCGGCGGCGCTGATCACAATCACGTCGGCCGGCGTCTGCCCCAGATCGACCGGCTCGGAGCCGTCGGAAATCTCGCCGGGCTGGGCTTGCAACAGATGCATGGTCAGGGCCTTCCTGTGCGGTTCGGGTATGACAGCGCGTTCCATACGCCGCAGTATGCTGGCACCATACACGAGCGTATGGAAACATACACCTGCGTATGGCCGCCCATACCGTGGTGTATGTTACAAGGTCAAAGAGGCCAGAATCCGCTCGCGGTCCATCCCCGCCTGCCCGATAACCACCAGGCTGGTCCGCCCCTTTTCCGCAGCCGTAAGCGGGCGGTCGAAATAGGTATCCACCCGCGGTCCCACGGCCTGCACGACCAGCCGCATCGGCTTGCCGTTAACCTCTGCGAAACCTTTCAGCCGCAGGATGTCATTGTCGCGAATCGTGCGGGCAATCGTGTCGGTAAAGGCCGCGACGTCCGTAACCGGCGGAAGGGAGACCTGGAATGTTTCGAAATCGTCATGGCTGTGGGTATGGGGTTCGCAAACCTCGCCCTCATGATCATGGTCGTCGTCATGGTCGTGATGATGGTGGTGGACCTCGTGCCGGCCCTCCATGTCATCCTCGGCACCGACGCCAAGGCCCAGCAGGGTTTGCGGGCTGACGCGCCCCATCTCGGCCCGGACAAAATGCACCCCGGGCCGCGTGCCGGCGCGCAGGGCCTCTTCCAGCTGTCCGGCCTGCCCCTCGGCCAGAAGGTCGGCCTTGTTGAGGATAATCATATCGGCGGCGGCCAGCTGGTCCTCGAACAGCTCCGACAGGGGTGTTTCGTGATCCAGCATGTCATCGCGCGAACGCTGGGCGTCAATCGCGGCCTCGTCATGGGCAAACTGGCCCCGCGCCATGGCCTCGCTATCAACAACCGTCACCACGCCGTCCACGGTCACACGGTTGCGGATCTCGGGCCAGTTGAAGGCACGCACCAGCGGTTGCGGCAGGGCCAGCCCCGAGGTTTCGATCACGATATGGTCGGGCGGGGTATCGCGGTTGATCAGCTTTTGCATGGCGGGGACGAAATCCTCGGCCACGGTGCAGCAGATGCAGCCGTTCGACAATTCCAGAACGTCGTCGTCCTCGCAGCCCTCGATCCCGCAGCCCCTGACCAGATCGCCGTCCACGCCAAGATCACCGAACTCGTTGATAATAAGGGCGATTTTCCTGCCGTTCGCATTTTCCAGCATATGCTGGATCAATGTGGTTTTTCCGGCACCGAGAAAGCCGGTGATGACGGTCGCGGGGATTTTTGTGGCCATGGAGATTCTCCTTGCTGTTCGGGGGTATTAACCCTGTGAGGGGCGGGGCTGTCCAGCACGAAATCAGGCCTTGCGCCATTCCCCGCTGGCGATTCCGTCCAGTGTCCAGTCGCCCACCGCATAGCGGATCAGGCGCAGGGTCGGGTGGCCGATGGCGGCGGTCATGCGCCGGACCTGCCGGTTGCGCCCCTCGGTTATGGTGATTTCCAGCCAGCTGTCGGGCACGGTTTTGCGAAACCGCACCGGCGGCGTGCGCGGCCAAAGGGCGGCGGGCTCGTCCATCCGGCGGATTTTGGCCGGTCTGGTCGGCCCGTCCTTCAGGGAAATCCCGCCGCGCAGGGCTTGCAGGGCGGACTCGTCCGGTACGCCTTCGACCTGCACCCAATAGGTTTTCGGGGCCTTGTGGCGCGGATCCGCAATGCGGTGCTGCAGGCGGCCATCGTCGGTTAACACCAGCAGCCCCTCGCTGTCCTTGTCCAGCCGGCCGGCCGCATACACCCCCGGCACGTCGATATAGGCCGAAAGCGTCGGGCGTTTCGTGCCGGCCGTGCCCTTGTCGGTGAATTGCGACAAAACGCCAAAGGGTTTGTTGAACAGAATGAGCATCAGAGCGACGGGATGCGCGCCACGAAATGCCCTTTCACGCCCCGGGGCCATTGTTTGAATGGCACCTGTCCGGTTTCGGAATCGCTGTGCCGCGCGGCATATTCGACGATTGCGGCCGCGGATTCCGCGTCCGGCGTGAATTTTCCAAGGACATAGCTCAACTTTCCCGCCCCCTGGATTGCCACGTTGCAATGGCGCTCGCAGCCCATCAGGCAGGAGACGCGGCGGACCTCCAGCCCTGTGCCTTCGGCCTGTTTTTCCACATGCGCGGCCAGAATCTCGCCGCCGGTTTTATCATCCTGCGTCTTCTGGTCCGGCGCATAGTTGCACGTGTCGCAAACGGTAATAATCGTCGTCATTCTGTTCCCCTTTGTCCGGCGTTTTGCCGAATCCATTCCAGCGCATCCTGAAGGTTTTCGGCCGTTTCCACCAGCGGCAATTGCGGCCGGTTAACCATAATAACCGGCAGGCCCAACGCCTCGGCTGCGTCCAGCTTGGCCACGGTCTGGGCGCCGCCGGCGTTTTTTGTCACCAGATGGGTGATGCGGTGGCGGCGCAGGATTTCCAGCTCTCCCGCGCGGGTAAAGGGGGGGCGTTGCAGGTGCACCATACCCTCGGGTATGCGGGGGGGCGACTCTATCGCGCGGGTCAGAAACCACACGTCCTTGCGGGGCAAAAACGGGGCCAGATGGCGGCTGCCGACGGTCAGAAAGGCGCGCGCACCGGCGGGC
>JALWQC010000462.1 GCA_027080755.1 Paracoccaceae bacterium | reverse complement strand
ACACCACACATTCCAGCCCGAAACGGGCGCAAACCGTGGCCGTGGCAACGCCGTGCTGTCCCGCGCCGGTTTCCGCGATAATACGTTTCTTGCCCATGCGCCGCGCCAGCAGGATCTGGCCCAGCACGTTGTTGATCTTGTGCGCGCCGGTGTGGTTCAGTTCGTCCCGCTTCAGGTAGATCTTGGCGCCACCGAAATGCTCCGTCAGACGTTCGGCATAATAGAGCGGGCTGGGGCGGCCGACGTAGTGTTTCCACAGATCGTCCATCTCGGCCCAGAATTCGGGATCGACCTTGGCACGCTCGTATTCGGCCTCCAGTTCCAGAATAAGCGGCATCAGGGTTTCGGACACGAAGCGCCCGCCGTAAATGCCGAAACGGCCCTGCTCATCAGGTCCGGTTTTATAGGAGTTCACTGTATCCGAGGCCATCATTCCGCTCCTTCAGCCGCCCTTACAAAGGCGGCAATCCTGTTCAAATCCTTCACCCCCGGCGCGCTTTCCACGCCCGAGGAAACATCCACCTGCCGCGCACCGGTCAGGCGCACCGCCTCTGCCACATTGTCGGGCGTCAGGCCACCGGCCAGCACCCAGGGCCGCGCAAATTCCCGTCCGGCAATCAGGCGCCAGTCGAACGACAGCCCGTTGCCGCCGGGCAGGTCGTACCCCTTCGGCGCCTTGGCATCAAGCAACAACTGGTCCGCCACGGCCGCATAGGCATCGAGCGCCGGCAAATCATCGGCCGTAGCCACCCCCACCGCCTTCATTACCGGCAGGCCGAAACGCTGCTTTATTTCGGCCACACGTTCGGGGGATTCGCTGCCGTGCAGCTGCAACATGTCGATCGGCACGGCGGCCAGAATATCGGCAATTTCCCGATCGTCCGCATTCACCACCAGCGCCACCTTGGCCACACCGGCCGGCACATCCAGCGCCAGATCGCGGGCCTGTTGCGGCGTGACATTGCGCGGGGATTTGGGGAAAAACACAAAGCCCAGATAGCGCGCACCGGCCTGCACGGCGGCCGAAACGGATTCAGGCGTGGACAGTCCGCAAATTTTGACGTGCATCAGTTCAGCAGCGCGAGGACGTCATCCTCTTCCTTGCCGGCGGCGCGTTTCAGGGTGTCCACTTCCTGCGTCAGGCTGGCCACCTCGCGTTTTTTGGCGGATACCTCGCGGCGGATTTTATGTTCGCGGAAATATTCCAGAATATAGCCGACCATCAGGCCGAACAGCATCGCCAGCATCAGCACCACATACATCGGCAGTTGCACCGACACCGGAAAGAATTTCGCCAGTTGTTCGGGCAGAACCGCCAGCGTCACCATTTCGCGGTTGGCCAGCGCCAGCAGCACCAGCACCAGCATCAGCACCGCGTAAAAACTGTAGCGAAGATATCGCATTGCACTATCCTGTTATTTGCCGTTCAGACGGTCGCGCAGCAGCTTGCCGGTCTTGAAGAAGGGCACGAATTTTTCTTCCACCTGCACGGATTCGCCGGTGCGGGGGTTGCGGC
Source organism: Paracoccaceae bacterium (assembly GCA_027080755.1). GTDB lineage: Bacteria > Pseudomonadota > Alphaproteobacteria > Rhodobacterales > Rhodobacteraceae > NORP23. The sequence continues at coordinate 1,293 of JALWQC010000462.1, read as the reverse complement.
CTGTGCGGGCCTCGCGTTTTTTGACGGAAAAGGCACCGAAGCCGCGCAGCTCTACCCGGTTGCCGTTGGCCATTGCCTCTATGATTTCATCGAAAACCGTGCCGACGATCCGTTCCACGTCCCGCTGGTAAAGATGCGGGTTTTCGTCAGCGATTTTCTGGACAAGCTCAGATTTGATCATGGTGTTATCCCTTTTCCCGAGTTGGCAGGCATTTGCCGCAAGACCTGCCCGCAAACCGATTACAGGCTACTACATTTCTGCCATCATATTGACAGGAATTATCTTTTTAGGGAATAGAGACGCGGGCCGGTTTTACCCGATAATCCGGTAAATAGCGGATTTATGCCCAGTTTCAGCCCCAAAGCCCCGAGGATTCCGCCGTCCTTCGGCGCCAGTTCCCAGGTTTTCACCGGCTGGTCCGCCAGCGACGGGTCAAGTGATTCGAGGTAGGCAAGCGCCTCGTCCTCGCCGCCGATGGCATCGATCAGGCCGTTTTGCAGCGCCTGACGGCCGGAAAACACCCCGCCGGTGGCGACCGCGTCCAGCGCCGGGCCGGTCAGGCCGCGTTGCTGGCTGACAAGACCGCGGAACCACTGGTTCGCATCCTCGATCAGGGCCATTTCCTCGGCGCGGGCCGCGTCGGACAGGGGGCGGAAGGGGGACGGGCCGCCCTTGATCTCCGAAGAGCGGATGGTCTGCATTTCCACGCCGATTTTATCCATCAAACCGGTCACATCGGGGTATTCCATGATCACCCCGATAGAGCCGGTAACCGTGTTGCCGCGGGCGATGATATGGTCGCTGGCAATCGCGGCGATATAGGCCCCCGAGGCGGCGACCTCGGACATCACGGCGACCACGGGCTTTTCGGCAGCAATTTTGCGGATCGAGTCGAACAGCGCCTCGGAACCGGCTGTTGTGCCGCCGGGGCTGTTGATGCGCAGGATCAGCGCCTTGACGTCCGCATCCTCGGCCATTTCGGCCAGCAGGGCGTCGCGTTCGGGGTTGTCGGTGATGACGTCGTCCAGAAAAAACCGGGCGATCTGCGGCCCTGCGGGATGGCCCTTGCCGCCGGCAAGGACGGACACCAGACCGATGAAACCAATCACCAGAACGGAAGCGAGTATGAACCCCTTCCAGAACGCGGAGCGACGCCATTTCCGGCGCCGCTCCTCGTAAAAGTCACGTTCGAAGCTCATCGAACCGCGATTACTCGTCGGTCTGCTTCAGCGCAGCCCCGAGAATGTCGCCAAGCGAGGCGCCGGAATCGGAGGAACCATACTGTTCGACGG
>JALWQC010000461.1 GCA_027080755.1 Paracoccaceae bacterium | reverse complement strand
GGCCGGCGGCCATTTTATGCCCGCCGCCGGTCAGCAACAGCCCCTCGCGGGTCAGCTTGGCGACGGCGCTGCCAAGGTCCACTCCATTGACCGAGCGCCCCGAGCCTTTGCCCGTGTCCCCGTCCAGACCGATCACCACGGCGGGGCGGTTGAAGGATTCCTTCAGGCGGCTGGCGACGATGCCGACCACGCCGGGGTGCCAGCCCTCGCCCGCGGCCCAGACCAGCCCGCGCTCGACGCCGCGTGCCTCGGCCTGTTCGCCGGCCTGTGCCAGCACGCTGGCCTCTATGTCGCGCCGCTCGGCGTTGAGGGCGTCGAGCCGCTCGGCCAGCGCGGCGGCCTCGTGCGGGTCATCCGTGGCCAGCAGCCGCGCGCCCAGATCGGCCGCCCCGACCCGCCCGCCGGCATTGATCCGCGGCCCCAGAATATAGCCCAGATGATAGGTCGTCGGCGCCGTATTCATCCCCGCCACCGCGCCCAGCGCCACCAGCCCCGGGCGCTTGTTCTGCGCCATGACCTTCAGCCCCTGCACCACCAGCGCACGGTTGAACCCCACCAGCGGCGCCACATCCGCCACCGTCGCCAGCGCCACCAGGTCCAGCATCGCCAGCAGGTCCGGCCCCGCCTGCCCCTTGCCGCGCAACAACCGGTTCACCGCCGCCAGCAGCATAAACACCACACCGGCGGCACAAAGATAGCCCAGATCGCCGGATTCGTCCTGCCGGTTCGGGTTCACCACCGCCACCGCATCGGGCAGGGTTTCCCCGCCGAGGTGGTGGTCCAGCACGATCACATCCACCCCCGCCGCCCTGATCGGATCATGGGACAGGGTGCCGCAATCGACGGTGACGATCAGGGAATGGTCCTTGCCCAGCATCGCCATGGCGGCCTCGTTCGGGCCGTAGCCCTCGTCTATGCGGTCGGGGATGTAGAGCGTCGGGGTGATGCCGAAGGCGCGCAGCCACACGATCAGCAGCGCGGCCGAGGACCCCCCGTCCACGTCGTAATCCGCAAACACCGCGATCCGCTCGCGCCCTTCCACCGCCGCCAGAAACCGTTCCGCCGCCTTGTCCATGTCGCGCATGGTGGACGGATCCGGCATCAGGCTGCGCAGGCTGGGCGTCAGATATTCGGGCACCTGTTCGGGCGTCACACCGCGTTTGGCCAGCAGCAGCCCCAGTTGCGGCGGGATGTTGTTCAGCTGCGCGATGGCCTCGCCCATGCGCTCCTGATCCACAGTCGGGCCAACCCAGCGCCGGCCGGTGGCCGAGGATTCCACGTTCAGATATGCCATTACACCACCACCTTTTGCGCCACTTGTTTCCCCACCCCGAACACCCGTTTATAGCGCGCGATTTCCGCGCCCGGCCCGATGGCCTTTTCCGGGTTGTCCGACAATTTGACCGTAGGCCGCCCCTCCGCCGAGACCGCCTTGCACACCAGCGAGAACGGATCCAGCGCATCCCCCGCCAGCCCGCGGAAATCATTGGTCAGCAGCGTGCCCCAGCCAAAGCCGGCCTTGACCCGCCCGCTGAACTGCCGGTGCAGGGCGATGATGTCGTCCACATCCAGCCCGTCGGAAAAGATTACCCGTTTGTCGCGCGGATCCTCGCCATGCGCCTGCCACCAGGCAATCGCCTGTTCCGCCCCTGCGGCAGGGTCGCCGGAATCAATGCGTATGCCGGTCCATTTCGCCAGCCAGTCGGGGGCGTTTTTCAAAAAGCCTTCGCTGCCGAAAGTGTCGGGCAGGATGATGCGCAAATTGCCGTCATGTTCGCGCTGCCAGTCCGCCAGCACCTTGTAGGGGGCTTCGGCCAGCGCCGCGTCGTCCGGTGCCAGCGCCGCGTAAACCATCGGCAGCTCGTGGGCGTTGGTGCCGATCGCCTCCAGTTCGCGGCGCATGGCGATCAGGCAGTTGGAGGTGCCGGTAAACGCGCCCCCCAGCCCTTCCTGCATCGCCTGCACGCACCAGTCCTGCCACAAAAAGCTGTGCCGCCGCCGCGTGCCGAAATCGGCAATGCCAAGGTTTTCCAGCCCGCGCAAACGCTCGATTTTCTCCCACAGGCGGGTGGTGGCGCGGGCGTATAGCACCTGCAATTCAAAGCGCCCCATGTCGCGCAGAACGGCGCGCGAGCGTAGCTCGGAAATCACCGCCAGCGCCGGAATTTCCCAGAGCATAACCTCGGGCCATGTTCCTTCGAACGTCAATTCATACTGGCCGTCACGTTTTTCCAGATGGTAGGGCGGCAGGCGCAGCCCCTCGAACCATTCCATGAATTCGGGGGAAAACATCTGCCGTTTGCCGTAAAACATATTGCCGCGCAGCCAGGTGCTTTCGCCCCGCGACAGGGACAGGCTGCGCACATGGTCCAGCTGCTCGCGCAGTTCGCCCTCGTCTATCAGATCGGCAAGACGGATGCGGGGGGTGCGGTTGTGCAGGGCAAAGGTGACGCGCACGTCGCGGTGGTAGTGGAACACCATCTGCGCCATCAGCAGCTTGTAAAAATCCGTGTCGATCAGGGATCGCACGATCGGGTCGATTTTCCAGTTGTGGTTATAGACGCGCGTGGCGATATCCATCGCTATTTCCCCCGCAAGGCAAACCACCAGGCCCGCGCGGCAACAACCCAGCCGAGGCTGGCACCCAGCGCCCATATGATCAGGAAAAACTCGGTAAACGGGTGGTCCGAGTTCAGGATGGACATGACCGCAAAGATGATGCCCGCGCTCCAGCCCAGCAGCCAGATGCTTAGAAAGGCCAGCGAGAACAGGCGGATGCTGAACAGCATCTTGTTGCCGCGCGCCAGGCGTTCCTCGTAGGT
>JALWQC010000460.1 GCA_027080755.1 Paracoccaceae bacterium | reverse complement strand
GAATATAGTTGAGAACCGAGAAGACACCCTTCTTGATTTCACCGGCGTAGGACGTATCGCCAATCAGGATCAGCTTTTTCTCGAAGGAAATGGCAATCACGGTTTCGGAACGGCAGCCGTGGCGCTCGGGGTCTGCCTTGAAGGTCGGGCAGTTGATGATGGTGAAATCGGCTTCGAATGTTTCGATTTCCTCCAGTTCGGGGCGGCGCAGCATGTGGTGGATGAACAGCGAATGCCAGGCCAGTTCCGTGATAACGCGCACATTCAGGCGGTTTGCCGGATCGGCCCCCCCGAACAGGTCGTTGACGTAATATTCGCCACCCTCCATATGGGCCAGCATATCGGCGTGCAGACGATCGAAGGCCTCGGGATCCATGGGCTTGTTGTTTTCCCACCAGATGCTGTCCTCTACCGAGGGTTCGCGGACCACGAATTTATCATTGGGGGAACGTCCTGTGTGCTTGCCGGTGGACACCAGAAATGTGCCGCCGATGCCGACCTCGCCCTCGCCGTTCGCAACGGCGGCTTCTATCAAGGCGGGGACCTGAAGGTTGTAGTGGGCAGTTTTTACACCTGAAATACCTGTCTTCTCCAGCGTCTTTGCCGGGTTGACCTTGCCGGTTTCCATGATTGTGCGATCCTTAAAATCACGAGGGGCGGAGCAGTGCCATGGCGCACCCTCAAAAATAAAGATATTGCCACAAACTCGGGAGGGCCAATCCCGACAGTCAAAACAGCAATACAATTGCTGATTCTCCCGTGCAGCAACGAACGCGCCCCCTATACCATGACATTTTTATGAATACACCTGTCTTGTGTGGGATGTTTTGGCGCACCGCACAATTTTTGCAAAACCACAGGTGAAAAGCGAAACGATAGTTGCAACGCGCGGGCAATTTGGGCAATGTTGTCACAGTTTGCTAAACGGGGGGGGGAAGAATGGCACGGATTGTACTGGTTGATGACGACCGCAATATCCTGACATCGGTTTCAATGGCGCTGGAATCCGAAGGGTTCGAGGTGAAAACCTTCAGCGACGGTGTTTCGGCCCTGGCAGCCTTGCTCAACGACGAGCCGGACCTGGGCGTGTTCGACATCAAGATGCCCCGCATGGACGGGATGGAGCTGCTGCGCCGTTTGCGCCAGAAATCCGAAATGCCGGTGATATTCCTGACATCCAAGGACGACGAGATAGACGAGGTTCTGGGCCTGCGCATGGGGGCCGACGACTATATGCGCAAACCGTTTTCGCAGCGCCTCCTGATCGAACGGATCCGCGCCATCCTGCGCCGCAAGGAAGCCGCCGCGCTTTTGTCCGAGGACACCCCCCGAACCGAAGACGCCGTGATCACCACCGGCAGCCTGACCATGGACCCGCTGCGCCATAAGGTAACCTGGAAAGGCAAGGATGTATCCCTGACCGTGACCGAGTTCCTGATCCTGCAGGCCCTCGCCACACGCCCCGATGTTGTCAAAAGCCGCGACCAGCTGATGGATGTGGCCTATGACGATCAGGTGTATGTCGATGACCGCACCATTGACAGCCACATCAAACGCCTGCGCAAAAAATTCCGCGCCCATGACAGCGAGTTTGCCTCTATCGAAACGCTCTACGGCGTCGGCTACCGGTTCATAGAGGCCTGATGCCCGCGGGCGGCCATATATCGCTTGTCCCCCCCGAGGCGCATGAAAAGCTGCGCGGGCGGTTCGGCGGGGCGCTGAAGGGCGCGCGGTCCCCGTTAACCATCAAGATCATCGCCTTCAATCTTGTCGCGCTCAGCCTGCTGGTGACGGGGATCCTGTATCTGAACCAGACGCGCGAGGGGGTGATAGACCTGCGCCGCCGCACGCTGGTGGCCGACACGCAGGTTCTGGCCCTGTCCCTTGGGCGGCAGATGGAACAAAACCGCGATCAAAGCATCCTTGATCCGGCTGTCTCGGCCATGCTGGACGAACTGGCCGCACCGATCAATTCCCGCGCCCGTCTTTTCACCCCCTCCGGCGATATCATCAGCAATTACGACGGCCGCCCCGAGGCCTTCAAACCCGTGGAAATCACCCCGACCCGGCGCAGCAATTCGCTGGAGGATATTCTGGGCCAGGCCTGGGACCGGCTGTCCGGCGTGTTCAGCCGCGATCCGGTGCCGGTCGATCCCCGCACCATTCAGGCCAACACAACCGCCATCGCGCTTGATGCCATGGCCTCGGGCGATCTGCGCTGGGACATCACGCAAAACGCCGCCGGCCAGACGGTTATCGTGGCGGCGGCCCCGTTGCTGCAGAACGGGGAAACAGCGGGGGCGGTCATGCTGTCCACCCTGAACGGCGAAATCGACAGCTATCTTGGCGGCGAGCGTCGCCAGATCCTGCAGGTATTCTTTCTGGCGATTATTACCTCTGTGTCGCTATCGCTGGTGCTGGCCGGCACCATAGGGCGCCCGCTGAAGGAACTGGCGGCCGCGGCCCGTCAGGGCAGCTCGCAAAAGTCGCGACGCTTCAACCCCGAGCGTGTCAACATCCCCGATATGAGCGACCGCCCCGATGAAATCGGCGAGCTTTCACGCCAGATGCGCAACATGACCACAGCCCTTTATGACCGGATAGAGGCGAACGAAGCCTTCGCCGCCGATGTCGCCCATGAAATCAAAAACCCGCTGACATCCCTGCGTTCGGCAGTAGAAAGCATGAACTATGCCAAGGACGACGATTCCCGCCGCAAACTGCTGGATGTCATCAAGAACGACGTACAACGCATGGACCGGCTGGTAACCGATATTTCCAACGCCTCGCGGCTGGACGCGGAGCTGGCCAAAGACGACATGGAAA
>JALWQC010000459.1 GCA_027080755.1 Paracoccaceae bacterium | reverse complement strand
ACGGCCGTAGCCTCGTCCGTCTTGTTATCCTTGATCAGGGCCGCAGCCGATTTCAGGGCCAAAGGATAGGTCTTCAGCGGGATATAGGTTGTGGTTACGTCCACCTCGCTGGCCAGCTGCGAAATGATCGGACGCGCCAGCTGCAACCTGTGGTCCTTCAGAAGGCGCTCGGCCTCATTCCGGGCCTTGCGGATTTCATCGGGTGTGGCCGCGACATCCAGAACGCTGGTGCTGACATCCACAGGCACCAGCCCCACATCCGGGTTGGCGCTTAGCACGACTTCCAGCTTGCCAACGGCCCGCTCCAGCGCTGCGACGGCATCGTCATTCTTGCCATCGGCCAGGGCCTTGACCGCAGTGGCCGTTTCATTGAGGGCCTCGATCGCCTCTTTCACGGCGGGGGCCACACTGTCGCGCGCGGTTGCCTCGGCAACGGTGTTGGCAACAGTGGTTGTTGCATCGTCAATCTTGTCCTGCGCCCAAAGCGGCGAGGAAACGAGAGTCGCCAGCGACAAGGCCAGCACAGAGTTTTTCCAGTTCAACATAGTCAGTATCCTTTCAAGGTTAGCCCTTGATACGGACACGGTGCTGTCGGGAAATCCCGTGATTCAAGAAAGCGCAACCGCGATCCGAAACCAAGAGTATTTCAACACCAGAAAGATGGGGGCTACGGACGGTTTTGCAAGGGCCGGCGTGCCGAAAATCACAAAAATTCCGGCAAGGTTCCTTCTTCGGCCGCCACGCAAAGCCAGTCGAACAGAAACACCCCGACAGAGCGGAAGCAGACCACCTCGAAGGTCTCCGCGTCCGTCATCCAGAAGGCCGCCGCCAGCTGCCCGATGCGGGTGCGGCGCAGGTCGCCAATGCCGAAGGCCTGCGACGACAGGTCCACCGGCGCGCCCTTGGCCAGCACCTCGCGCGCGCCCTGCCCTTTCAGGCGAAACAGGGCACGCGCGTCGGAGACATTGGTGGCCATGTGGTGTTCGCCCTTTAGGGCCTTTCCCAGCGCGGCAGTGATGGCGTCGGCTTCGGCATAGTCCACCAGCAACAACAGTTCATCCGGCGACATCCATGCCACGCAACCCTTGTCGCCCGTGGTAATCCGGCGAATGTCGGGCATATCCGCGCCGGTGGCGGATTTGACGGCCGTGTGCAACGCCTTGCCGGACAAATCACCACGCAGGGTTATCATGCCTTGCAATCCGGCCTCGGTGATTTCGATTGCGCCGCGGAATGTGGCGCCGTTCAATACGGAAATGGCCTCAGACATTCTGGCGCTCCCCTTCCTTGTCATAGAAAACCGGATCGACAACCTTTGCACGGATCACCTTGCCCTCGCCAATCGGGAAGGTCAGGGTTTCACCCATGCGTTTCGCCCCGCCCCTGATCAGCGCCATGGCGATGGAGTGGCCGAGCGTCGGGGAAAAATAGGTCGAGGTCACATGCCCGATCATGTTTTCCTGCCCGTAGCGGTTCTTGCCGCCCTCCACCGCATGGGCGCCGTCGGGCAGCACATCGGCCGGATTTTCGGTCAGCAGCCCGACCAGTTGCTTGCGGTCCTCGCGTTGCAGGAACGGGCGTTCCATGGCGCGTTTACCGATGAAATCGGTCTTTTTCTTCGATACCGCCCAGCCGAGGTTCAGGTCCTGCGGGATGACGGTTCCGTCGGTCTCGTCCCCGATCATGATAAAGCCTTTTTCGGCGCGCATGACGTGCAGGGCCTCGGTGCCGTAAGGCATGATGCCGAAGGCTTCGCCTGCCGCGCGGATTTTATCCCAAAAGGCCTGCCCCGCGCTGGCGGGAACGGCGATTTCGTAGGACAGCTCACCGCTGAACGAAATGCGGTAAACGCGCGCCTTGATGCCGGCCAGTTCCCCATCGACAAAGCCCATGAAGGGCAGCGCGTCGGGGGAAACGTCCATCCCGCCGAGTTCCTCCAGTACCTTGCGGGCCTGCGGGCCGACCACGGCGATCTGGGCGTATTGTTCGGTGACATTGGCGGTGTAGACCTTGAAATCCCACCACTCGGTCTGCAACCATTCCTCCATCCACGCATGCACGCGGTCCGAGCCGCCGGATGTGGTGTGGCACAGGAATTCATCCTCGGACAGGCGCGCGACCACGCCGTCGTCGAACAGGAAACCGTTCTCGTTACACATCAGCCCGTAGCGGCATTTTCCCGGTTTCAGGCTGGACATCATGTTGGTGTAGATCAGGTCGAGGAACCGCGCCGCGTCCGGCCCCTTCACCAGAATTTTGCCCAAGGTGGAGGCGTCGAGCATCGACACCCCGTTCCGCGTGTTCAAAATCTCGCGCGTGACCGCCTGCTGCACCGTTTCGCCCGCGCGGGTATAGGTGTAGGGGCGGCGCCAGTCGGCAACCGGCTCCCACACGGCACCGTTGGCGTCGTGCCATGCATCCATCGGGGATTTGCGGGTGGGTTTGAACAGTTTTCCGCGCGCCTCCCCCGCGATGGACCCCAGCGAGATCGGCGTGTAGGGCGGGCGGAAGGTGGTTGTGCCGACCTGCGGAATCGGGGCGTTCAGCGCGTCGGCCAACACAGCCAGACCGTTAATGTTCGACAGCTTGCCCTGATCCGTCGCCATGCCGATGGTGGTGTAGCGTTTGGTGTGTTCGACGCTTTCATACCCCTCCTGCGCCGCCAGCCGGATGTCGGAGACCTTCACGTCATTCTGGAAATCCAGCCAGCTTTTGGCGCGCAGCTTGTAGGGCGCCTTGGCGGGCATGGACCAGACGGGGCGCATGGGTTCCTCGCCCGACGCGGTGGCCATTGGCAGCGTGTCGGGGGCGGGGGAAAAGCCTGCCTGCTC
>JALWQC010000458.1 GCA_027080755.1 Paracoccaceae bacterium | reverse complement strand
GTCATCCGTAACACGATCCTTGCGCAACTGCGCATCGTCGCGCACCGCCGCCAGCGCATGATTGCCGATGTCGGCCTCCAGCAATTCCGACAGGTTGCCGCGCAATTGCAGCGTATCGCCATCCATATACAGTATGCGCCGGTAGTCGGCGGCCAAAGGCTCCACCACCAGAAACCGCAGATAGGCGGCCACGGAAATCCGCCCCCCCGTTTGCAGCCCCCCTTCGATGCCGGACATATCCACATCCAGCAGCCGCACGCCGATTTCTTCAACCAGAGGGTGATCCGGCAGCGGGCCGGCATTCACAATACAGATATCGAAATCCCGCGCCGGATGCAGCTTGTGGATCGTATCCGCGCAAAACATCGCATAGGGGAAATAGCCCGCGTCCGCGGCCAGAAGCACCGTTTTGTCGAAGTTTGCCGGACGGGATTGCCGGGAAATTGTGATCATGTCGGCTCGCTTTATCCGGTCGGCCGTTTGCGCAAACAAATCCCGCCGGCCCCTCAAGGGTGGGTTGTGGAAATACGGATTTACTGATACCTGCCAAGGTGGAATCATTCAACAATAATCGGGAGCCACCCAATGGCCGACTATATCGTAAAAGACATCAACCTTGCCGATTTCGGCCGTAAGGAACTCGATATTGCCGAGACGGAGATGCCCGGGCTGATGGCCCTGCGTGCCGAATATGGCGATAGCAAACCGCTGAAGGGGGCGCGCATTGCCGGCAGCCTGCATATGACCATCCAGACTGCCGTTCTGATTGAAACGCTGGTGGCGCTGGGGGCCGATGTGCGCTGGGCCTCGTGCAACATCTTTTCCACGCAGGACCACGCCGCCGCCGCCATTGCCGCCGGTGGCACGCCGGTTTTCGCCATCAAGGGCGAGACGCTGGAAGAATACTGGGACTATGCCGACCGGATCTTTTTCTTCGAGGAAGGCACCGCGAACCAGATCCTCGATGACGGTGGCGATGCGACCATGTATATCCTGCTGGGCGCGCGGGTGGAAAACGGCGAGACCGACCTGATCGAAACCCCGACCTCGGAAGAAGAAGTCGCCCTGTTTGCCCAGATCAGGAAACGTCTGGCCGCCAGCCCCGGCTGGTTCACCAAACAGCGCGACGCCCTGAAAGGCGTGTCCGAGGAAACCACAACCGGCGTGCATCGTCTGTATGAACTGGTGAAACAGGGGCAGCTGCCCTTCCCGGCAATCAACGTCAACGATTCCGTAACCAAGTCGAAATTCGACAACAAATACGGCTGCAAGGAATCGCTGGTGGACGGCATCCGCCGCGCAACCGACACCATGATGGCCGGCAAAACCGCCGTGGTTTGCGGCTATGGCGACGTGGGCAAAGGCTCTGCCGCCAGCCTGCGCGGGGCCGGCGCGCGCGTCAAAGTCACCGAAATCGACCCGATCTGCGCCCTGCAGGCCGCCATGGACGGATTCGAGGTCGTGACGCTGGAAGATGCCGTCGCCGACGCCGATATCTTCGTCACCACCACCGGCAACAAGGACGTGATCCGCATCGAACACATGCGCGAGATGAAGGACATGGCCATCGTCGGCAACATCGGCCATTTCGACAATGAAATACAGGTCGCGGCGCTGAAAAACCACAAATGGACCAACATCAAGGATCAGGTGGATATGATCGAGATGCCCAGCGGCAACCGGATCATCCTGCTGTCCGAGGGGCGGCTGCTGAACCTCGGCAATGCCACGGGGCATCCGTCCTTTGTCATGTCCGCCAGCTTCACCAACCAGGTGCTGGCCCAGATCGAGATTTTCCAGAACGACGGCAAATACGGCAAGGACGTCTATATCCTGCCCAAACATCTGGACGAAAAAGTCGCCCGCCTGCATCTGGACCGCATCGGCGTGAAACTGTCGAAACTGACCCCCGAACAGGCCGCCTATATCGGCGTAACCCCCGAAGGCCCGTTCAAGCCGGAACACTACCGGTACTAGGCCACGTCCCCCCGCCGGCCCTACCCAGCGGCCGGCGGATTTATTCCAGCGTCAGGACGACCGCCTTGCCGTCGGTGAAAAACGGATCACCGGCAAAGTTTTCGCCCAGAACCGCAGGGATCAGCTGGAAGCGGCGGGTGCCGGCCGGAACACCGGCCTTTTCCAGATCCGTTACCAGCTGGTCGCGTTCCTTGTCTATGTTGGGGTCGATATGGTGGGTGATTCCCCATTTCAGCCCGTCGTCAAAGCTGGCCGTCCCGACATAGATTTCCCGCCCGTCGGCCGTGCGGTATCCGGTTTTCCAGAACCGTGCATGATGACGCTGGCGCAGGGTCTCGGCGCTAGTGGCCTTCTGGAAACCGAAATCGTTCGGGGCCGCCATCCAGAAAGAGGGGGTCACGGGCGCGGCGGTATATTCATGATTGAACCACGCCGCATAGATCGCATGCGAAAAAGAGGTAAACCCCACCTTGTCGGCCCGCACCCAGCCAGCCTTGGCGAAACCGGCAACAAAGGCACCGTCCCCGCGCGCCAGCACGATAATCGACGTCGGCTCTTGCCGGGTTCCCAGAATGGTTTCGGTAAACGGGTTCAGCCGGCCATCGGCAAAGGCGGTTTCCAGCGGGGTATCCAGCGGGGTTTCAACCCGCACCGGAGGTGTGCGCAAGGTCTGCCGGTAGGGGATCAGAACCCCGACAAAAACCACAAGCGTCACCAGAAATACCCCCCGTGCCGCCAGCCGCCGCCCTGCGTCAGCACGGGCGGGCCCCGGACGGCGCGATTGCAACAGCTCCACCACCATGATCGAGGCCAGCAGCCAGACGCTACCGACCAGATAGCCGTTCAGCACGTCGGAC
>JALWQC010000457.1 GCA_027080755.1 Paracoccaceae bacterium | reverse complement strand
GCCCAGATAGACTCCGTTTTGCAGGATGCCGAACAGGATCACCGCCGCCCATTGTTTGCGCCCCGGCGGTGCGGTTTGCCCGAGGGCGCGCGCCAGCAGGACGGCGATGGTGCCGGACACCAGAAAACGCACCGACAGCAACAGCAGAGGCGAGGCATAGGTCACCGCGATATGGCTGGCGGTGAAGGCGCTGCTCCACATCAGCACAAAAGTCAGGCCCATCAGGATGGAAACAATGTTCATATGTCCCCGCAATGAAAAGGGGCCGCCAATGGCGACCCCGAAAATACACGTCTGTGGTCCGGTTTACGGATTTACAGCGTCTTTCAGAGCCTTGGCAATGGTCACCTTGGCCACGCGGTCGGCGTCTTTGTGCATCTGTTCGCCGGTGGCGGGGTTGCGGACCATGCGGGCGGGACGATCGCGGCATACGAATTTGCCAAGACCCGGAAGGGTAACAGCACCGCCGGCGGCAACCTCTTTGGTCACGATGTCGGTAACGGCCTGAAGGAAGGCGTTCGCAGTCGCTTTGTCGGAACCGGTTGCTTCGGCCAGAGCGGCGACGAGCTGGGTTTTTGTCATAGGTTTCTGGGTCATTAAATCATCATCCCTGTATGTTGTTGCTTTTCCAAACCAATACGGTTTACCGCAACGACTAAAGCGGTTTTGAAAGGGAAACTCAATCAAAGAATTGCATATTTCCCCGTTTTCCTAGGGTAAATTACAGATTTGGCGGTGTTTTGCCGGATTTTGTTCTGGTTATAGGGGCATTACAGAAATGCGGTTTCGTCAAAGCTGCGCAATTTGCGCGAATGCAGCCGTTCCAGCGGCATGTCGCGGATGGCCTGCATGGCCTTGATGCCGATTTGCAGGTGCTGCGCGACCTGACGGGTGTAGAATTCCGTTGCCATGCCCGGCAGCTTCAATTCCCCGTGCAGCGGCTTGTCCGAGACACAGAGCAACGTGCCGTAGGGAACCCGAAACCGGAAGCCGTTGGCGGCAATGGTGGCGCTTTCCATGTCCAGCGCGATGGCGCGGGATTGCGACAGGCGTTGCACAGGGCCGGACTGGTCGCGCAGTTCCCAGTTGCGGTTGTCGATGGTGGCGACAGTGCCGGTGCGCATGATGGTTTTCAGTTCATACCCGCTGTAGCCGGTCACATCGGCCACGGCCTGTTCCAGCGCGATCTGGATTTCCGCCAGTGCCGGGACAGGCACCCAGACGGGCAGGTCGTCGTCCAGCACGTGGTCCTCGCGCACATAGGCATGGGCCAGCACATAGTCGCCAAGGTTTTGCGAGTTGCGCAGCCCCGCGCAGTGCCCCAGCATCAGCCAGGCGTGCGGGCGCAGCACGGCCACATGGTCGGTGATGGTTTTGGCGTTGGACGGGCCGACGCCGATATTGACCATGGTAATGCCGGTATTGTCCGGCCCGACCAGGTGATAGGTCGGCATTTGCGGCAGCTTGCCAAGCGGCGTGCCGGTGGTGCCGTCAACGGTGGTAATCACATTGCCCCCCTCGATCAGCGCGGTATAGCCGGAGTCGGGGTCCATGATTGCGTCGCGGGCATAGGCCAGAAACTCGTCCATATAGAACTGGTAGTTGGTGAACAGCACATGGTTCTGGAAATGCACGGGGCTGGTGGCGGTGTAATGGGCCAGCCGCGCCAGCGAATAGTCGATCCGTTGCGCGGTAAACGGGGCCAGCGGGCGCGGTCCGTCCCCGCGGGGGTGATAGGTGCCGTTGGCTATCAGGTCGTTGGTGTTTTCAAGGTCCGGCACATCGAAAACATCGCGCAAGGGGCGGTGCAGGCGATCCTCGATAGAGCCCTCGACATGCGCGTTTTCCCCCATGGCGAAATGCAGCGGGATCGGCGTGTCGGACACGGAAACGCGGATCGGCACGCCGTGGTTTTTCAGCAGCAAGTCGATTTGCTGCGTCAGATAGCCGGCGAACAGGTCGGGGCGGGTCAGCGTGGTGGCATAGACCCCCGGTTCTGCCACATGGCCAAAGGCAAGGCGGGTGTCGATCTTGGCATAGCTGCGCGTCACCAGCGAGATTTGCGGGTAATAGGCGCGGTAATGGCCGGCGTATTTTCCGCCCTCCATCACCTTCAGGAAATTTTCCCGCAGAAATCCGGTGGCCTCGGCGTAAAGCGCCTGCACCATTTCCACAGCCGCCCGCGCATCGGTGAAATCCTGCGCCGGCGGCTCGGGCGGAGAGATCAGCGGAAGCTTTTCGTGAAAGCCGTTCATGTTGTGCCTTCTGTAAACAGGTCGGTTTTTTCAAACAGGGTCACGTCGATCAGCCCGACGTCCGAGATCCGCAGCTCCGGTATCACCACCAGCGCCAGCAGCGAGTGCTGCATATAGGCGTTGTTCAGCGTGCAGCCGCATTCCGCCATCGCCGCGACCATTTGATCGGCGTTGGCGGCAACCTCGGTGGCCGGGGCGTCGGACATCAGCCCGCCGATGGGCAGTTTGACCAGTGCCAGTTCTTTGCCATCCTTCCAGACGGTGACGCCGCCGCCGACCTCTTGCAGGCGGTTGGCGGCCAGTGCCATGTCGGATTTGGAGGTGCCGACGACGATCATGTGGTGGCTGTCATGCGCCACGGTAGAGGCCACGGCGCAATCGCCCGTATAGCCGAAGCCCGAGACGAAGGCGTTCACCACCTCGCCGGTGGCACGGTGGCGCTCGACCAGCGCGATCTGGCAGACGTCTTGTGCCTTGTCACCAACGGCCAGCCCGTTCTGCACCGGCAGCGTCGCGGTCAGCGCCTTGGTCGGGGCCTGGTTTTCCACAACACCGATGACGCGGGCGGTGACGGTGTTGTGGAAAACC
>JALWQC010000456.1 GCA_027080755.1 Paracoccaceae bacterium | reverse complement strand
TTGATATTTCGCGACAATTTCGCCAGTGATGCAGGCTTTATGGGTCTACGCCCTAAAGCGCCCGCCAGCCGATGTCTTTGCGATAGAACCCCTCGGGCCAGTCGATTTGCTCCACAATCCGGTAAGCGCGGTCGCGGGCTTCTTGCAGGGTTGCGCCGCGTGCTGTCACGTTCAGGACCCGCCCGCCAACCGCGATAATCTCCCCGTCCTTTTGCGCCGTCCCCGCATGGAACACCATTCGGGAGGAATTCTCCTCGATCCCTTGCAGACCATTGATAACCGAGCCTTTTTCATAACTGCCCGGATAACCGTTCGCCGCCATCACCACACAAAGCGCATGGTCGTCGGCCCAGTTCAGACGCATTTCATCCAGCTGCCCCTGCGCACAGGCCAGCAGCGCATCCAGCACCTGCGCACCAAGGCGCATCATCAGGGTCTGGCATTCCGGATCGCCAAAACGCACGTTGTATTCCACAAGGCTCGGCTCCCCTTCCTTGATCATCAGGCCGACAAACAACACGCCTTCGAACGGGGTGCCACGGCGGGCCATTTCGTCGATGCTGGGTTGAACGATCCGGTTCAGGGTCTTGTCGATCACTTCCGGCGTCATCACCGGAGCCGGAGAATAGGCCCCCATGCCGCCGGTGTTGGGGCCGGTGTCACCCTCGCCCACCCGCTTGTGGTCCTGAGCGGTGCCCATGGGCAGCACGGTTTTGCCATCGGACAGCACGAAAAAGCTGGCTTCTTCGCCTTCTAAAAACGCCTCGATCACCACTTCGGCACCGGCATCGCCAAAGCTGCCGTCAAACATGTCGTCAATCGCGGCAAAGGCCCCGGCCTCGCTCATCGCCACGATCACGCCTTTGCCTGCCGCCAGACCATCGGCCTTGACCACAATCGGCGCGCCCTGTTGGCGGATATAGTCGCGCGCCGGTTCGGCACTTGTGAACCGTGCATAAGCGGCAGTCGGCGCATTACAGGCGTCGCAGATTTCCTTGGTAAAGGCTTTGGACGCTTCCAGCATCGCCGCCGCCTTGCTTGGCCCAAAGGTCAGCACACCGGCTGTGCGCAAATCATCGGCAACTCCGGCAGCAAGCGGGGCTTCCGGCCCGACAATCACGAAATCAACACCCTGAGAGGTGCAATAATCCACCACCGCCGCACCGTCCAGAATATCCAGCGCCACACATTCCGCGATCTGCGCCATGCCCGCATTGCCCGGCGCACAAATCAGCCGATCACATTTCGGGTTTTGCAAAACCGCCCAGGCCAACGCATGTTCGCGCCCGCCACTGCCGAGAATGAGGATTTTCATGGGATATCGTGCTCCTGTGCCTTGGCCTTTGCCTGCGCACCTTTTATGGTTAGCCAACCCCATGCGCAAGAGAGGCAAAGCCATGTCTGACCTGATTGACGAACCGGACGACGGCCAAAACGCGCCGGAATTTAGCGTTTCGGAAATTTCCGGCGTGGTTAAGCGCATGATCGAGGGAGAATTCTCCCATGTGCGGATTCGCGGAGAGGTCGGGCGCGTGTCCTGCCCGCGCTCTGGGCATATGTATCTGGACCTCAAGGACGACCGCGCGGTGCTGGCGGCGGTAATCTGGAAAGGTGTGGTCAACCGTCTGCGCACCCGCCCCGAAGAAGGCATGGAAGTCGTCGCCACCGGCAAGCTGACCACATTCCCCGGCCAGTCCCGCTATCAGATGGTGATCGAGGATATCGCCCCCGCCGGTGTTGGCGCGCTGATGGCGATGCTGGAACAGCGCAAGAAAAAGCTGGCCGCCGAGGGGTTGTTTGATCCGACGCGCAAACGCCCGATCCCGTTTTTGCCGACGGTCATCGGGGTTGTGACCTCGCCGTCGGGGGCCGTGATCCGCGATATTCTGCACCGGCTGCGGGATCGTTTCCCGCGCAAGGTGCTGATCTGGCCGGTGGCGGTGCAAGGGCAGAATTCCGCCGCAGA
This sequence comes from Paracoccaceae bacterium, assembly GCA_027080755.1. Taxonomy (GTDB): domain Bacteria; phylum Pseudomonadota; class Alphaproteobacteria; order Rhodobacterales; family Rhodobacteraceae; genus NORP23. Next base: position 879 of record JALWQC010000456.1, on the reverse strand, counting down.
AATCACCCGCGCCATTGAAGGGTTCAACAAGATGACCCCCGGGGGTGCGATGCCCCGCCCCGATCTGCTGATCGTGGCGCGTGGCGGCGGCTCGATCGAGGATCTCTGGAGCTTTAACGAGGAAAACGTGGTGCGCGCGGCGGCGGCCTCGGAGATTCCGCTGATTTCGGCGGTCGGCCATGAAACCGACACCACGCTGATTGATTTTGTGTCCGACCAGCGCGCGCCTACGCCCATGGCAGCGGCGGAACTGGCGGTGCCGGTGCGTGGTGAATTGATGGGCTGGCTCGCCTCGATGGAAGAACGCCGCGTGCGCGCCCTTGGCAGCGGGATTTTACAGCGCCGCCAACGGCTGCGCGATCTGGCGCGCGCCCTGCCCAATCCAGCGGAGCTGGTGGCAATGCAAGGACAACGACTGGACATATTGGCGGCCCGCCTGCCCCGCGCCCTGCAAAACGTAACCCGCCAAAAAGGCGCACAACTGATGCACACCAGCGCCGGTTTGCGCCCGCAACTGCTGCAACAGGGCCTGCGCAACCGGCAAAACCAGCTCACCCACATGACCGGCCGCTTTGCCACCGCCGCCAGAACACAGGTAGCCCGCCAGCGTGCGGAGCTGGACGGGCTGGAACGCCTGCGCCAGACGCTGGGCTACAAGGCCACCCTAAAACGCGGCTATGCGGTGGTGCGCGATGGCAAGGACAAGGTTATCAACGGCATCGAAGAGGCCAGAAAAGCCCGCAGCCTGAACATCGAATTTGCAGACGGGCGCATGGATGTCGCCGACCCGACCGCCAAGCCGAAACCGGCGAAAAAAACGCCTCCGGCATCGGGGGAGCAAGGCAGTTTGTTTTAGGGGGGAGATGTTGGGTTCAGGCG
>JALWQC010000455.1 GCA_027080755.1 Paracoccaceae bacterium | reverse complement strand
CGATGCGCCTTGCCCTTGCCGCCACCCTTGCCATGCTGATGCTGGCCCCCGCCGTTCAGGGCGAAACCGTGGCCTTTGACGACAGCTGGAAACAACAGGGGTTCTTGCGTCTGTCGCCCAACCGCTATGAACTGGGGGGCGGGTTTATGGGGATTTCCTCGGACAACTCGGTTTCTTTGATCTATCGCCCGCTGCCCGCCAGCCTGCGCCATGCCACAAAGGCGCGCTGGAACTGGTCGGTGACGCAATCGGTGCCGGCGACGGATTTGCAGACCAAGGGGCAGGACGACCGCAACATCTCGCTCTATTTCGTGTTTGTCGATCCGGCGGTTGCAGAGCGGCTGGCCACGGCCTCGGCCCGCAAGATTTTCGGGAATAAATCCATGCGCACGCTGGTGTATGTCTGGGGCGGCGATTATGCGCCCGACAGCGTTCTGGACAGCCCCTACCAGCCCGGGCAGATGATGATGCTGCCGATCCGCCCGGCCACCACCGGCACCTTTAACGAGCAGGTCGATCTGGCCGCCGACTACCGCCGCGCCTTCGGGGGCGAGCCGGGCGCCCTGGTCGGCATGGCGGTTTCGGCCGACAGCGACGACACGGATACTGCTGTCAGCGCCCGCATTGAAGGCTTGCAGCTGGACTAGGGTCAGATGCCCAGCTTTTTCGGGTCCACATAGGTTTCGAATGTCGCCGTTCCGGGCAGGATATCGGCCCAGTCGTCAATCGGCACGTCCAGAACCGTTGTCGCCCCTGTGGGGTATTTGTCAAAGGCGGCGTAGTGGGGGGCGGGATCGACGCGCATTTCGCGGGCCAGCATGCCGATGCCCGGCTGATGCGCCAGAACCAGAACCGTGTCGCCCTTGGCCCTGGCGCGGATGGTGGCAAGAATTTCCTCGGGGCCGGCCATGTAGAGATCACGTTCCACAACCACTTCGGGGGTCTGGCTCAGGTGATCCGAGACGCCGTCCCATGTTTCCTTGCAGCGGGTCGCGGCCGAGGTCAGGACCATGTCCGGTGTCAGGTTTTCCTTTTCCATCCATGCCCCCAGCAGCGCGGCGCCCTTGCGGCCGCGTTCGTTCAGGGTGCGGGAAATATCCTGTATGTCCTCTTCGGACCAGGAGGATTTGGCGTGGCGCATGAGGATCAGTTTTTTCATCTTTTTATCCTTTGTAAAGGGCGCACGAAGGGGCTGCCGCATAGGGTGATGCTGCGGCAGGGGCGGGCGAAAGGCAAGGGCTTTTGCCGCTATTTGTTGTCAGGCGAAAAACCTGCCAAACCGGTGACGTCGGTTTAACGGGTCCTGCCCCTGAACGGCAGTTTCAGATTCCACCACAGGTTCGCAGGCCGCGCGTCCTGCCAGCGCAGACCGACGGTCATGTTGTCATGGCCTTTTGCCGGCTGCGCGACATAGGTGCCGAACATCCGGTCCCAGATCGACAGGGAAAATCCGTAGTTGCTGTCATGTTCCGCGCGGATGTCGGAGTGATGCACGCGGTGCATGTCCGGAGTGACCAGCAGCAGGCGCACAACGCGATCCACCTTTTCCGGCAGCCGGATATTGGCGTGGTTGAACAGGGCGGAGCCGTTGAGGATGATCTCGAACAGGATGACGGCAATGGCCGGCGGCCCGATCAGATAGACCAGCCCGATTTTCAGCCCCATCGACAGGGCAATTTCAACGGGGTGGAAACGGATGGCGGTGGTCACATCCATATCCCGGTCCGCATGATGCACCTGGTGCAACCGCCAGAGCAACGGGATCTTGTGGGTGACCAGATGCTGGAACCAGATCGCGAAATCCAGAAGCAGCATGGAAACGACAACCGCCACCCATGTCGGCACATCGAGGACGTTGAACAGCCCCCAGCCGTGTTTCGCCGCATCCACCGCCGCGCCGACGGCCAGAAACGGCAGGACCCAGGCCATCAGGTTGATGGTCAGCGTGTCGAGGATGCTCAGCCCCCAGTTGGCCACCCAGCGGCGCTTGCGGGTTTCAACGCGGGCCTTGCGGGGGACGAGGGACTCTATCACGGCGAAAAGGGCGAACAGGCCCAGAAAGACGGACAGGCGGATGGTGGCTTCGTGTTCCATGACGGGCTTTCGGTTGTGTCGGTTTGGCGTACACTTGTGCATGCCGCCCCCGAATGCAACCGCCTACACGAAAGGTTTATTGCCGTATCAGGCTGCCGGCGCCGTGTTCGGTGAACAGTTCCAGCAGGCAGGCGTGCGGGGCGCGGCCGTCCAGGATGACGGCGGCGCGGACGCCCCCTTCCAGCGCCTTCAGCGCGGTCTGGGTTTTGGGGATCATGCCGCCGGCGATCACGCCCTGTTCGGTCAGTTCCTTGACATGGGCGGCGCTTAGCTGGGTCATGACCTCGCCCCCGGCATTCTTGACGCCGGCCACATCGGTCAGCAGCAGCAGACGGTCGGCACGCAGGCCGGCGGCAATCGCCCCGGCGGCCGTGTCGCCGTTGATGTTGAAGGTCTCGCCGTTTTTCCCGACGCCGATCGGGGCGATGACGGGGATCAGGTCGCTTTCGAGGAAGGTTTCCAGAACCTCGGGGTTGATCGTTGTCGGTTCCCCCACGAAGCCCAGCTTTTCATTCGCCGGCTCGCATACCATCAGGTTGGCGTCCTTGCCCGACAGGCCGACCGCCTTGCCGCCCTGTTTGTTGATCGCCGCAACGATGCGTTTGTTGACCGCGCCCGACAGCACCATTTCCACCACTTCCATGGTTTTCGCATCCGTCACCCGCTTGCCGTCGATAAAGCGGCTTTCGACGTTCAGGCGTGCCAGCATATCGTTGATCATCGGCCCGCCGCCATGCACCAGAACCGGATGCACATTGAC
>JALWQC010000454.1 GCA_027080755.1 Paracoccaceae bacterium | reverse complement strand
TATTTGAAACCATACAATTGGCCGTCCGAGGTCGGCATCAATTCAATCACCCCGTTTTCGGAATGGGCCGCCACACGCGGGGTTTTGTCAAACTCCGGCCAGCGTTTGAAATCGCTTTCGATATAGGCGGCAAGCGCCTGCAACAGCGGCTCTATCCCGATCTGCAACACGATTTTCATCATGTGGTCTACGGAAACAAAGGGGACAAGGTTAAGATTTTTCATGGCTTAGAAGCTCCGTGTAGGGCGGTCAAAGATTTTGCGTCCCATCAGGGAGGCGGTCAGATCCACCATCAGGCGCGCCGTGCGCCCGCGGTCGTCAAGAAAGGGGTTCAGTTCCACCAGATCGAGCGAGCGCACAAGCCCGCTTTCGTGCAGCAGCTCCATCACCAGATGGGCCTCGCGGAAGGTGGCACCGCCCGGAACCGTGGTGCCGACGGCAGGGGCGATCGAGGGGTCAAGAAAATCCACGTCCAGACTGACATGCAGCACCCCGTTGGCCGCGCGCACCTTGTCCAGAAAGGCCCGGAGCGGGCCGATGATACCGTGTTCGTCAATGGCGCGCATATCCAGAACATTGATATTTTGCGCCCGCAGCGCCACCTGTTCCGCCGGATCGACCGAGCGCGCGCCCAGAATGCAGACATGGGCCGGATCGACCTTTTCCGGCTGCGGAAAGGCGTCAAAACCCGCCTGCCCCGTCAGATAGGCCAGCGGCGTGCCGTGCAAATTGCCCGAGGTCGTGGTGTCGGGCGTGTGAAAATCCGGGTGCGCATCCAGCCACAAAACAAACAGCGGCCGGTTTTGTCGGGCCGCATAGCGCGCCACCCCCGAGACCGTGCCAAGCGACAGCGAATGGTCCCCGCCCATAAAAACGGGGAAACCTTCGGCCATGGCCCACGCCGCCACATCGGCCAGCGCGTTGGTCCAGGCGACAGTTTCACCCAGATGATGTACGGCGCGGTTGGGGTGGTCCAGAACCTGCGCCGCAGCCGGCACAACATTGCCGTGATCCCTGACCTCCAGCCCCAGATCCCGCAACATTTGCCCCAGGCCGGCGGTACGATAAGCATCCGGCCCCATCAGGCAACCGGGCCGCTGCATGCCGGTATCCACGCCGGCACCGATAAGAATATGATTCATGTGTTTTCCCCTTTTGTGCGGGGATGGCAGGAAAAACGGATGGACAACAGCAGCTTTATTGCGCAAAATATCGAACATATGCCCGATTTGATCAGACAAGGTTTTATTTTGGACAAGATAGATCAGAAACTGATTGCCGCATTACGCCATAATGCCCGGGCATCCGTCTCGGAACTGGCGGCACGTGTCGGGGTGACGCGCACGACCTTGCGCACCCGCCTGGAAAAGCTGGAACAGCGCGGCGAGGTTATCGGCTACAGCGTCATCACCCGCGCCGACGTGGCCGATGTGCCGGTGCGCGCGCTGATGATGCTGGCAATCAACGGCCACGGGGCCGACCGGGTTCTGGCGCGTCTGTCCGGCATCCCCGAGGTCGCCGCCCTGCACACCACCAACGGCAAATGGGACATGGTGGTAGAGATCAACACGCAATCGCTGGCAATGCTCGATTCCGTCCTGAGCCAGATCCGGCGTTTCGAGGGGGTCAGCCAGAGCGAAACCAGCATCCTGCTGAAAACCCGCAAGGCTGCGACATAACGTATTGCCGGTTGACCTGAAACGCGTAAACCCGCAAAACTGCGGCAACAAATACGGGAGTATCACATGACACGTTTTCCGCTGTTTCTCGGCGCGGCTTTGGCTGCCCTGACCCTGACCGGCCCCGCCTTCGCGCAGGAGGTCACCCTGCGTCTGCACCAGTTCCTGCCCATTCAGGGCGGCGTGCCGGAAAATGCCATCAAACCCTGGATTGCCAAGGTCGAGGCGGATTCCAACGGGCGGATCAAGATAGAACACTACCCCTCTATGCAACTGGGGGGAAAGCCGCCCTCGCTTTACAATCAGGCGCGCGATGGGGTGGTGGATATCATCTGGACCCTGCCGGGCTATACCCCCGGACGTTTCCCGAAGACCGAGGCTTTCGAGCTGCCGTTTATGGTCGGGGATGCGGAAAGTGCCTCGGTTGCCTTTCAGGAATACATGGAAGCCAACGCCATGGACGAGTTTTCCGACACCCACCCGATTGCCTTCCATGTACACGGGCCGGGCTGGATCCATACGAACAAACCGATACACTCGCTGGCCGATATTGCCGGCCAGAAACTGCGCGGCCCCAGCCGTGTGATTACCAGCCTGCTGGAAAAACTGGGGGCAACGCCGATCGGCATGCCGGTCCCGGCTGTCCCCGAAGCCCTGTCCAAAGGTGTGATCGACGGCGCCGCCCTGCCGTGGGAGGTCACCGTACCGCTAAAGGTGGCCGAGCTGGTTTCCAGTCACACCGGCTTTGACGACGCCCCCGGCCTGTATACCGCAACCTTTGTGTTAACCATGAACAAGGACAGCTACAACCGCCTGCCCGATGATCTGAAGGCCGTGATTGATGCCAATTCCGGTGTCGAGGTCGCAGCCCTGTTCGGGCGGGCGCTCGGGGAGGGGGATGTTGCGGGGCGCCGTGTTGCCGAAGCCCGCGGGAATAATATCATCGTTCTGGACGAGGCCGAAAAAGCCCGCTGGATGCAAGCCGCCGAGCCGGTTGTAACCGAATGGCTGGCCGATATGGACAAGCTGGGGATCGACGGGCAGGCCCTGATAGATTCCGCCAAATATTTCATCGCCAAAAACGCAAAATAACCCGAAAAAAGGAAACGCCATGTCCTTCAAACGCCCCTCGCGCCGCGACATCCTGAAACTGACAGCCGCCGCACCGGCCATCGCCCTCGCCCGTC
>JALWQC010000453.1 GCA_027080755.1 Paracoccaceae bacterium | reverse complement strand
CTGACCTATTACGGCGCGGCCCTTGTCAACCAGGCCAAACCGACGATCAACAAGGCGCGGATCGACGCGCTGCACACACAGTTGAACTGATGCGCATAGAGCCGACATTCGACACCTTCGCCAAGGGGTATAACGCCGGCGAAAACAGTCTGGTCTGGACCCGTCTGGTGGCGGATCTGGACACGCCCGTGTCGCTGATGCTGAAACTGGCGCAGGCGCGCAAGGACAGTTTTGTGCTGGAATCCGTGACCGGCGGCGAAACCCGCGGCCGCTATTCCATCATCGGCATGAAACCGGATCTGGTGTTCCGCGCCCATGGCAACAGGGCCGAGGTCAACCGCTCCGCCCGTTTCGACGAAAACGCCTTCGAGCCGATGCCGCAAGGCACGCTCGACGCCCTGCGCGCCATTCTGGCCGAAAGCCGCATCGACATCCCCGAGGGCCTGCCCCCGATGGCCGCGGGGCTGTTCGGATACCTCGGCTATGACACCGTGCGGCTGGTGGAAAACCTGCCGGATATGAACCCCGACCCGATCAAGGTGCCGGACGCGGTTTTCCTGCGCCCGACGATTATCGTAGTGCTGGACGGGGTCAAGGGCGAGGTCACGGTGATTTCCCCCGTCTGGGCCGACGACGACCGCAGCGCCCGCGCCGCCTATGCACAGGCCGCCGAACGGGTGATGGAGGCCGTGCGCGATCTGGACCGCGACATCCCGGACCAGAGCCGCGACCTCGGCTCCGAGCCCTTCCGCCTGGATCCTGTTTCCAACACCACCAAGGATGCCTATTTCGCCACCGTCGAAAAGGCCCGCGAATACATCCGCGCCGGCGATATTTTCCAGGTCGTCCCCAGCCAGCGCTGGGCGCAGAAATTCGACCTGCCGCCCTTTGCGCTCTATCGGGCGCTGCGGCGCACCAACCCCTCGCCCTATATGTTCTATTTCAATTTCGGCGGCTTTCAGGTGATCGGCGCCAGCCCCGAAATTCTGGTGCAGGTGCAGGGCCGCAAGGTCACGATCCGCCCGATCGCCGGCACCCGCCCGCGCGGCGCGACCGAGGCCGAGGACAAGGCGCTGGAAGCCGACCTGCTGGCCGACCCCAAGGAAATGTCCGAACATCTGATGCTGCTCGATCTGGGGCGCAACGATGTGGGACGGGTGGCCAAAATCGGCACCGTCAACCCCAACGAACAATTCACCATCGAGCGTTACAGCCACGTCATGCACATCGTTTCCAACGTCGAGGGCGAGCTGCGCGAGGATTACGACGCCCTCTCCGCCCTGCTGGCCGGTCTGCCGGCGGGCACTGTATCGGGGGCGCCCAAGGTGCGCGCGATGGAAATCATCGACGAACTGGAAACCGAGAAACGCGGCATCTACGGCGGCGGTGTCGGCTATTTTTCCGCCGGTGGCGATATGGATATCTGCATCGCGTTGCGCACGGCCGTGGTCAAGGACAAGACCCTTTACGTGCAGGCCGGTGGCGGTGTCGTCTATGACAGCGACCCCGAGGCCGAGTATCAGGAAACCGTCAACAAATCCAAGGCCCTGATGAAAGCGGCCGAGGATGCGGGCCTGTTCGTGAACTTCCGCGGCGGGCAGTAGCCGCGCCGCGATCCCCCCGCAGTCCCCCGCTGGCCCCTACTCGGCAGCTTTCATAATGGCGGACACAGGCGCGATCGCCACCCGCTGCGCCTTGTTGCTTTTCAGCCAGAACTTCAGCGCCGCCAGCACATCGACAGAGGCATGGCCGAACACCACCGCATGGCCACCGTCCGCGGTTTCCAGCACGGTTTTGTCCATTAGGCGGATCACCGGAATTTTCCCCGGCAGTTCGTCAATCCGGCGCGCAATCCCGGTAGAGGGCACGCCGGCCTCTTTCGCCATGATATCGGCACGGTTCAGCCCGATGGCGTTGGTCGTTACCAGACCATAGCCCTTGTCCGACAGGGTGGACAGAATGGCGGCCAGCAGATTGGCATCCTCGGGCAGGTCCCCCTCGGGGCCGTCCAGAATGCCGATCACAGCGGGGAAGCGGGCCAGATCATCGGCAACCATCCGGGCCGCCGTGGCCGGATCATCGCCCTTGTGCAGGGCCTCGGGGCCGTCTGCGGGCAACAGCAACAGGGCCTCGCCGCCATTGGCGCGATACTGGGTGATCAGGGCGGCGGCATCGGGGCTGTCCACAGGAACCGCCAGAACGATCCGGTCCGACAGCGCGGCGACAGCGGCGGCCTGTTCCGGCGTTTCGGCCTGCAGAACGATGGACAGCAGGGGCTGATCGCCGGTGGCGGTGAACCGCTGGGCGTTGACCTCGAACGGTTTACCGGCGTCGGTGCTGGCGCTCACCTGCGGCGCCTCGGCGGTGTCTTCGCTTGCGCTCGGCTGGATCAGAGTCTGGCCGTTAAAGGTAAAACCGCCCGTAGGCTGCGCGGCGCTGGCGGTCGTTGTCGGGGCGCTTTCCACCGGCGCGGCATTGGCGCCCAACTGGGCCGGCGCGCTGACGCCGGGCAGGACCGGCGCGGCATCATTGCCCGTGATCGTGGTCAGGCCCGCGTCCTCCACCCCCGTTTCCGCAGGGGCGCCAAAGCCGGCGTTGGCCGCGCCCACGGGGGGCGTGGGGGTGACGGAGTCGTTTTCGATATCCGTTGTCGCCCCGATTTCCGGCGCCGGCTGCGCACTATCCGCAAGCGGGGCCGAGGTTTCGCCGACCGGTTGCGGGCTGTCCTGCGCCGCCGCGGGTGCAACCGCTGCGGTTTCCAGCGGGGCGGTGACCGGCGCCACGGGGCTGTCCTGCGGCGCGGGCGAATCATTGGCCGGTGTTGCGGCGACGGGCGCAGGCGTAGCCGGGGTCACCGGGGCCGGCTGGGCCGCACCA
>JALWQC010000452.1 GCA_027080755.1 Paracoccaceae bacterium | reverse complement strand
AAAACGGGCCGCCGGCATATGCCCGCGACCCGTCCTTTTTCTGTAGCGCTGTCCCGGCGCGCAGTCCTAGTCTTCCAGAACGTCGTCCCTGGCAGGGCCACCCTCGAAATCCAGCCCGTGCGCCGCGCGGATTTTATCCTCCAGCTCCAGGGCCATATCGGGGTGTTCGGCCAGATATTTCTTGGCATTCTCGCGCCCCTGCCCGATGCGTTCGTCCCCGTAGGAAAACCACGACCCCGATTTCGCCACCAGTCCGGCCTTGACGCCCAGATCGATCAGCTCGCCGCGTTTGGAAATGCCCTCGCCATACATGATGTCGAATTCCACCTGCTTGAACGGCGGCGAGACCTTGTTTTTCACCACTTTTACCCGCGTGGCATTTCCGACCACCTCGTCGCGGTCCTTCAGCGCCCCGATCCGGCGGATATCCAGCCGCACAGAGGCATAGAATTTCAGCGCATTCCCCCCCGAGGTCGTCTCGGGCGACCCGAACATAACCCCGATTTTCATGCGGATCTGGTTGATGAAAATCACCATGCAGTTGGAGCGGCTGATCGCGCCGGTCAGCTTGCGCATCGCCTGACTCATCAAACGGGCCTGCGCGCCGACCTGATGGTCGCCCATGTCCCCTTCCAGTTCCGATTTCGGCGTCAGCGCCGCCACCGAATCCACAACCACAACCGAAACCGCGCCCGAGCGCACCAGCGTTTCCGTGATTTCCAGCGCCTGTTCCCCCGCGTCGGGTTGCGAGATCAGCAGTTCGTCCAGATCAACGCCCAGCTTTTTCGCATAGGTCGGATCCAGCGCGTGTTCCGCATCGACAAAGGCACAGATCCCGCCCTTTTTCTGCGCCTCGGCAATCACATGCAGCGCCAGCGTCGTCTTGCCCGAGCTTTCCGGGCCGTAAACCTCGATAATACGGCCCTGCGGCAGCCCGCCGATCCCCAGTGCAATGTCCAGCCCGATGGAGCCGGTCGAGGTTGCCTCGATATCCATCACCGGATTGTCCTGCCCCAGCCGCATGACGGAGCCCTTGCCAAAATTGCGTTCAATCTGCCCAAGCGCCGATTCCAGCGCCTTTTGCTTGTCCATGTTGCGTCTTTCGCTCAGATCCAGAAGAGTAGTAGCCATTTCTTGGCCTCCTTATTTCATATCTTGCAATCGCGGGCAATCACTGCCGATGTTCGCCTCTTGTTCTTTTGGCACCATGCGATCAAAACAGGAACATTGCAACCTTTTTTTCAACGGTTCCATCTTTCCCCGCCATTCGTTAGCATTTGGTAAAGGCAGTCCTACAACTTACGGCGGATTTGATGTTAATTTCGATCAAAAGCAAAATAGCCTTTCTGGCCATGACAAAAACCGCCTCGACCAGCATCGAAACGGCGCTGTTTCCCTATTGCGACATGGCCTATTACGGAAATTCGCGAATCAAGCATATTTCCTACCGCCGTTTTAACCGTTTTGTGCGCCCCTATCTGGATAACCTCGGCTATCGCGACATTGAAACCACCTGCCTGATTCGCGAGCCGCTTTCCTGGCTGCACAGCTGGTATCGCTACCGCACCCGCCCCGCCATTTCCGCCCAGCCGCAATCCACCGCCGGGTTGAGCTTTGACGAATTTGCCGCCCTTTACATGGCCGGCAGTCCGCTGACAAAGGGGGTCGGCCGGCCCTCTAAATTCGTTTCGGACAAGGACGGACAGCCGGCCGTTGACCACCTGTTCAAATACGAAAACCTGCCCGCCTTTCAGAAATTCATGGAAGAACGTCTGCAAGAGCCGCTGTTTTTCGAGCGCCTGAACGAATCCCCCGCGCGCGAACTGGCCCTTTCCCCCGCGACCAAAGCACAGCTGGAGTCCTTCTTCGCCCCCGAATATGCCCTTTATGAAGCGGCGCGGTAAGGTCAATCGGCATTCATGATTCACAAATCGGTCAATATGTGCTTCACAGACCTCCAGATTGGTTAATCTGGAGGTCTTTTCATGGTTAAACGTTACGAACTGACGGATAGCCATGCCAACGGATTGCGCCCATGTTGCCGGGCAAGGCGGAGACCAGGGCGCAAACCTAAAAGTGGATCGCCCGCCCGTAGGCGTCCAGCACGCTTTCGTGCATCGCCTCTGACAGGGTCGGATGCGGGAATACGGTTTCCATCAGGTCTTCCTCGGTGGTTTCCAGTTTCCGCCCGATCACATAGCCCTGTATCAGCTCGGTCACTTCCGGCCCGACCATATGCGCGCCCAGCAATTCGCCGGTTTTGGCGTCAAACACGGTTTTGATCATTCCGTCCGGCTCGCCCAGTGCAATGGCCTTGCCGTTGCCGATGAAGGGGAAGCGCCCGACCTTGACCTCATGGCCCAGCTCTTTCGCCCTGGCCTCTGTATAGCCGACCGAGGCGACCTGCGGGTGGCAATAGGTGCAGCCGGCAATCGCTTCCGGCCGGACCGGATGGGGCGACTGGCCTGCGATTTTTTCCGCCACCATCACCCCTTCATGGCTGGCCTTGTGTGCCAGCCACGGCGCGCCGGCGATATCGCCAATGGCATACAGCCCGGGCACAGAGGTTGCGCAATATTCATCCGTGACAACATGGGTCCGGTCGATTTTGACGCCCAAAGCCTCCAACCCCAGATTTTCGACATTGCCGACGATGCCGACGGCGGAAATCACCGTGTCGAATTCCTGCGTCACCAGTTTGCCGCCGGTTTCGATATGGGCAACCACCTTGCCCTTGCCGCGATCCAGCTGTTTGACCATAGATTTTTCAAGGATTTTCATTCCCTGTTTGACGAACTGCTTGTTGGCAAAGGCGGGAATTTCCGCGTCCTCCACCGGCAGCACCCGATCCATCACCTCGACCACCGTGGTATCGGCGCCAAGCGTATTGAAA
>JALWQC010000451.1 GCA_027080755.1 Paracoccaceae bacterium | reverse complement strand
CGCCTGTTGCACACGATCGCTTGTGCGGGCGGAATCGGGCAGGGCCGGCGCGGCGCTACTGGAAATGCGCGGCGCGGCACGCGGGGTCGGCGGGGCGGTCAGGGTGGCGCTTGGCGCGTTGCCGGCATCGCCGTTGCCAACCACCGGCGACATCTGCGGCGCGGTATCGGGCACAAAGGCCTGCGGGGTCAGCACCGCCACCTCGGGCTGGGCCAGCCTTTGCAGGGCGCTCAGATCCGGGTCGGAGTCGCGCGCGCTGGGGGCCTCGGTCACGTCCATCGCGGTTTCGCTGGGGGCCGCATCCTGCGTCGGGGCGCTGGTGTCATTGGTTTCGGTTTGCGGCATCTGCATCGCAGCCATATCCGTCTGCGGCACATCCGGCACGCTGGACATGGCCGCATCGAATTGCGCCCGCGTCAGCAAGGTTACCTCTGTCACCGGCTGGACCTCTGCCGGATCGGGCCGGAAGGCCAGCGGGTCAAAGATCAGGAACAGCAGAAACAGAAGGTGCAGGGTGCCAGATATGATAATGCCGGTTTTCATGCCCGCACCACCTAGCCACCGTCTTGCGGGACAGGCGTGACGCTGGTTGAATCCGTCACCAGCCCGATATTGTGGAACCCGCCGGTATTGAGCGCGCCCATAACCTGCATCACAGCCTCGTAAGGAATGGAGCCATCGGCACGCAGGAACACCTTGTCATTCGCGCGCTCGGCCGCGATGGCCTTCAGCTTGGGAATAAGGGCGTCTACGGGGACCTCGGTTTCCTGCAACATCACGCGCCCGTCGGCGGTCAGGGTGATGGTTAGCGGGGTTTCCTCCTCGGCCGGAAGGGCACCGGCGTTGGCCTTGGGCAGTTTCACGGGAACGCCGGTTGTCAGCAGGGGCGCGGCCACCATGAAAATGATCAGCAGCACCAGCATCACATCGACAAACGGCGTGATGTTGATATCCGACATCGGCTTGCGACGATTACGCCGCCCGCCCCGGCGACGCCCTGCGCGTTCTATGGTTCCGGCCCCCATCTCAGGCGTCCGGTCCGTCGATCTGGCGCGACAGGATCAGGCTGAATTCATCGGCGAAACTTTCCCATTCACCGGAAATCTTGTCCGCATCGCCCGACAGCTTGTTATAGAAAATCACCGCCGGAATGGCGGCAAACAGGCCCATAGCGGTGGCCAGAAGGGCCTCGGCAATGCCGGGGGCGACGACGGCCAGATTGGTGCTTTGCTGCGCCGCGATCTGTTCAAAGGCGTGCTTGATGCCCCAGACCGTGCCGAAAAGCCCGACAAACGGCGAGATAGACCCCACCGTCGCCAGAAACGTCAGCCCGCTGTTCAGCTGTTCCGCCGCCTTGTCCAGCGCCACATTCATCGACCGTTCGATGCGCGCGGCAGACCCCGCCATCATCGCCCCGTCGGAGCGGTGGGATTTGCGCCACTCGGCCATGCCGGCGGCAAAGATCTTTTCGGCCGCCGAACGCGGGTTCGCCCCCAGCCGCTCATACAACTGGTCCAGCGGCTGGCCGGACCAGAAGGCATCCTCGAACATGCGGGTTTCCTTGCGGGCCACGCGGAAGGCACGGAATTTGCTGAAAATAATCGCCCACGACCAGAAAGAGGCGGCAATCAGCGACAGCATCACGATTTTCACGGTGAATGTTGCCCGCATAAACTGCGCAATCAGCGAAAAATCCATCTGCTGCATAGCGGCGAGGGTCTCGGTTTCCATTAGTCTGCTCTCTCTGAACGAATTGATTTCGTTTCATCTATGCCTGTATCGGGCCATAGAATAGCCTGTTTGACGCAAAAGTGTAGGATTTTATAGAAAAAGCAAGCCTAGCCCTGCAATTCCTGTAATTTCTGGCGGATTTCAGCCGGATATCGCGCCGGTTTCCCCGCCAGCGTCATACAGGCCACGCGCACATCGGCCGTGAACAGCACCTGATCGCCGCGCCGGACGGTCTGGAACATCTGCATGGTGGCCGCCTTCAGGGCGGTTGTCTCGGTCTCTATGGTCAGCACATCGTCGAATCTGGCCGGTTGCAGATATTCCAGCACCATGCCGCGCACCACGAAAACCACCCCGTCGTTGTCCCGCATCGCCAGTTGCTCAATGCCGACATCACGCACCGCTTCGGAGCGGGCGCGCTCTATGTAACGCAGGTAGTTGGCGTAATAGACGATACCGGCCATGTCGGTATCTTCGTAATATACACGCAGGGTGAATTTGTGCATTTTCAGCGCCTCGGGATACGCCAGCGGATCGGTGGCAGGTTGCGGTCGCGCAAGCGTAGCGCCAAACCGAGCGAAACGCCAACCCCGATGGCCACGGTCAGATCCACCAGCACCGTCAGCACCAGCGTCACCACCAGCAGCAGGATATCGCTTTTGGAGCCGCGCAAATAGTCCGGCCATTTTTGCGGCTCTGTCATATTATAGGCCGTCAGCATCAACAATGCCGCCAGCGCCGGCATCGCCATATAGCCCGCAAGCGGCGCCGCCACCATCATGATCAGCAGGATCACCAGCGCATGCACCAGACCTGCCACCGGCGTTTTGCCGCCGGCCCGCACGTTGGTAGCCGTGCGCGCAATCGCCCCGGTCACCGGCATCCCCCCGAACAGCGAGGATGCGATATTCCCCGCCCCTTGCGCCAGAACCTCGGCGTTGGGGCGGTGCTGCCCGCCGATCATCCGGTCCGCCACCAGGGCCGACAGCAAGGATTCCACCCCCGCCAGAAACGCGATAACAAAGGCCGAGGGCAGCAGCTCCTGCACCCGGTCCAGCGTCAGATCCGGCAGATGCGGCATCGGTAAACGGTTCGGCAAAGCCCCGAACCGCGACTGGATCGTATCCACCGGCAGATCCCCCAGCGCCACAATCGCAGAGCCGATCGCCA
>JALWQC010000450.1 GCA_027080755.1 Paracoccaceae bacterium | reverse complement strand
ATGGTTGAACAAAATGCCCGTCAGGCCCTGAATATCGCCGACAAGTGCTATGTTCTGGTGCAGGGCACAAACCGTTTCACCGACACGGGCGCGGCCTTGCTGGCCAATCCCGAAGTTCGCAAATCCTTTCTGGGGGGTTAAGGCATGCAAGACCTTCTTAACGCGATTGTCCTTCTGGGCAACTATGTCATTGTTCCCGGCCTTGCCTACGGCAGCCAGCTGGCGCTGGGGGCGCTGGGGGTTACGCTGGTGTTCGGGATCCTGCGCTTTTCCAACTTTGCCCACGGGGACACGATGGCCTTTGGCACGATGTTCACCATCCTGTTTACATGGTGGTTCCAGTCGATGGGCATTTCGATTGCCCCGCTGCCCACGGCCCTGCTGGCCCTGCCGATCGGTATTCTGATAACGATCGCCATGGTGCTTCTGACGGACAAGGCGGTTTACAAATTCTATCGACAACAGAAAAGCGCGCCGATTGTGTATGTCATGGCCTCGGTCGGGGTGATGTTTGTGATGAACGGCATCGTGCGTTTCATCATCGGCCCGCAGGACCAGAAATTTGCCGACGGTGCGCGCTTTATCATCAAGGCGCGGGAATTCAAGGCCGCCACCGGCCTGCACGAGGGGCTGAGCATCAAAGTCTCGCAAGGAATAACCGTCGCCATCGCCGTGATCGTTGTTGCAGCGCTGTTCTGGTTTCTGCAGAAATCGCGCACCGGCAAGGCCATGCGCGCCTATGCCGATAACGAGGATCTGGCCCTGCTGTCGGGCATCAACCCCGAAAAGGTCGTGATGATCACATGGATCATCGCCGCCGCGCTGGCGACCATCGCCGGCACGCTCTACGGGCTGGACAAAAGTTTCAAGCCTTTCACCTATTTCCAGCTGCTGCTGCCGATCTTTGCCTCGGCAATCGTCGGGGGGCTGGGCAATCCGCTGGGGGCAATCGCGGGGGGCTTTGTCGTGGCCTTTTCCGAGGTGACGATCACCTACGCCTACAAAAGGTTCCTGCGCTATCTGCTGCCCGACAATCTGGACCCGGACGGCCTGGTGCAACTGCTGTCCACCGACTATAAATTCGCCGTTTCATTCGTCATCCTCGTGCTGGTCCTGCTGATACGGCCCACGGGTATTTTCAAGGGGAAAGTGGTATGAATCGCAACGTCCTTTTGTTTGCGGGCATGTTTGCCCTTATCGCCCTTGTCGGCTTTGTCCAAAGCTGGTCGGTGGCACTGTCGATCCTTAACTTCTGCCTGATTTCGGCCGTGATGGCGCTGGGGGTCAACATCCAGTGGGGCTATGCGGGGCTGTTCAACGTCGGGATCATGGGCTTTGCCGCGCTTGGCGGTGTGGCCGTTGTGCTAGTATCCAAGCCCCCCGTCCCCGAGGCATGGGCCGCCGGTGGTGCGGGGCTTATGCTGTCGCTGGTGCTGCTGCTGGGCACCATTGCCGCCGCCATTTTCACCCACCGCAAGGTGCGCGGACGCTGGCGCAAGGCAGCAACGGTTCTGGTGGTCATCATCGGCTATTTCGCCGTGCGCGCCGCCTTTGATCCGGCCACCGACGCGATCGAGGCCATCGATCCCGCCAAGACCGGATACCTGGGCGGGCTGGGGCTGCCGATCATTCTGGCATGGCCCGTCGGCGGGCTGCTGGCGGCCGGTGTGGCGTGGATTATCGGGAAAATCGCGCTGGGGCTGCGCTCGGACTATCTGGCGATTGCGACGCTGGGCATCGCGGAGATCATCCTCGCCGTGCTGAAAAACGAGGACTGGCTGGCCCGTGGTGTAAAAAACGTCGCCGGACTGGATCGCCCCGTCCCGCGCGAAATCGACCTGCAGCAGGCCGCGTGGTTTCAGGATCTGGCAACGACAATCGGGGCGGATCCGGTTTCGTTCTCTTCCATCTTCGTGAAACTGTCCTATGCGGGGCTGTTTACCATCGTGCTGCTGGTGATTCTGTGGCTGTCGGAAAAGGCACTGCATTCCCCCTGGGGCCGCATGATGCGCGCCATCCGCGACAACCGCGACGCGGCCGAGGCTATGGGCAAGGACGTCACGCGCCGCCACTTGCAGGTGTTTATCCTCGGCTCGGCTGTGGTCGGGATCGCGGGGGCGATGATGACCACAATGGACGGGCAGTTCACCCCCGGCACCTATAACCCGCTGCGCTATACCTTCCTGATCTGGGTGATGGTGATTGTCGGCGGCTCGGGCAACAACTGGGGCGCGGTTCTGGGCGGCTTCCTGATCTGGTTCATCTGGGTAGAGGCCGAGCCGGTCGCCAACTGGCTGATGAACCTTCTGACCGCCGGCATGTATGACGAAAGCGCGCTGAAGGAGCATCTGGTCAAGGCCGCACCGCACATGCGCCTGATCGTCATGGGGGTTATATTGCTGCTGATGCTGCGGTTTAATCCACGCGGTCTGATACCGGAAAAGGGCGGAAACCCGCGTTAGGTCCGAACGGGGCGCGGTCCGGCTGCGCCCCTGCCTGCCGGTTCCCCCGTCAACAGAAAGCGCCGCCATGATAACCGACTGGGACGATGCCTATCAGAACGGCGCATATATCGCGGGAGCCGAGGGCTATCCCGATCTGTGGCGCGAACAGGCGGCGGGCTTTCGGGCAAAACATCCCCCCGAGGTTCTGACCTATGGGCCGCACCCGCGGGAAACCCTCGATCTTTTTACCCCGCAAACTTCGCCAAAGGGCTTGGCGGTTTTTGTGCATGGCGGCTATTGGCAGGCCTTCGGGCGGCGCGACTGGTCCCATCTGGCTGCGGGCGCGCTGGCGCACGGGTTTGCGGTAGCCATCCCCGAATACCCCCTGTGTCCCGGGGTAGAAATCCCCGATATCACCCGCAGCATTGCCCGCGCCGTCGATCACGCCGCTGCCCGCATTGCCGGCCC
>JALWQC010000449.1 GCA_027080755.1 Paracoccaceae bacterium | reverse complement strand
AATGTGGCAGCCGATCACCTTGCGGCTGGCCTTTTCCACGATCAGCTTCATCAGCGCGCGTTCGTCCCGACCGGCCAGAATATTGGCCATCGGGCGGAAAGCGGCGCGGTAGACCTCTATGTCGAAATCCTCGCGGGCGTCTTCCTCGGTATAACCGACGGTGCCGATCTCGGGCTGGGTGAAAACGGCGGTGGGGATCATCTCGTGGTCCATCGCGGTGGGGTTGTCGTTGAACACGGTCTCGACAAAGGCCATGCCCTCGCGGATGGCAACGGGGGTCAGGTTCACCCGGTCCGTCACATCACCCACGGCATAGATCGAATCAACGCTGGTTTTCGAATAGCGGTCCACCATGATTTCCCCGCGCCGCCCCAGCTTTACCCCTGCCTCTTCCAGCCCCATACCGTCGGTATTGGCCACGCGGCCGGTGGCATACAGCACCGCATCCACGACCGAAACCGCGCCGTTGGTGCAGGTCACATGCAGCCCGTCGTCCTTTTTGGCAATCTCCATCACATCCGTGCCCAGATGCAGCGCGATCCCCTTGCGGATCATCTCATCGGCCACATGGCCGCGCACCTCGCCGTCAAAGCCGCGCAGGATTTGCGCGCCGCGGTAGAACTGCGTGACCTCGGCCCCCATCCCGTTGAAAATACCGGCAAATTCGCAGGCGATATAGCCCCCGCCAACCACCAGAATCCGCTTCGGCAGGTCCGGCATCAAAAACACATCGTCCGAGGTCATCGCATGCTCGATCCCCTTGACGTTGGGCAGGAAAGGCCGCCCGCCGGTGGCCACCAGAATCGTTTCCGCCGTGATCTCGCGCCCGTCCGCCAGCACCACCGTATGTGCATCCTTCAGCGTCGCGCGGCTTTCGAACAGGGTCACGCCATTGCTGTCCAGCCCCTTGCGATACAGGCCTTCCAGGCGGTCCAGCTCGGCATCGATTTTGGTGATCAGGGATTTCCAGTTGAACTGCCGCTTGCCTATCTCCCAGCCGAACCCCTCGGCGTCGTCCATCGCCTCGGCATAGCCCGAGGCATAAACCATCAGCTTTTTGGGCACACAGCCGCGAATAACACAGGTGCCGCCATAGCGGTATTCCTCGGCCAGGGCCACTTTGGCCCCGCCCTGCGCCGCCACACGGCCGGCCCGCACACCGCCGGAGCCGCCCCCGATTACAAACAGGTCGAAATCATAGTTGCTCATGTCTATTCCCTAGCGAAACGGCCGCAACGGCGGACGATGGTTAACAATGCGCGTGGTGCCGTCGTCCTTGCCGACAATCACCATATCCGCGATTTCGATAAACAGGCCGCTATCGACAACGCCGATCAGCTCTTTCAACTGCCAAGCCATTTTTTCCGGCTCGTCGATCTTCTTCAGATGCAGGTCCAGAATAAAATGCCCCTCGTCGGTGATGAAAGGACTGTCGCCCGCCATCCGGCGCACAATATCGACCCCGCCCACGAAAGAGCCGCAAATCAGATCGTAAATACGTTTTTGCGTGTGCTGCCAGCCGAATTGCACCACCTCTACCGGCAAGGGAAACGCCCCCAGATGCGAGACCCGTTTCGAATTGTCGGTGATGACGATCATCTTGTCGGCAGCGGTCGCCACCAGCTTTTCCTGCAACAAGGCCCCGCCCCCGCCCTTGATCAGGTTCATGCGGCGGTCGAATTCATCGGCCCCGTCGATCACCAGATCCAGACGCTCCACCTCATCAAGCGTGGTTAACGGAATGCCGAGCGCCCTGGCCTGCTCATAGGTGCGGGTCGATGTCGGCACGCCCACAACCTCCAGCCCGCCGGCCACCTTTTCGCCCAGCATATCGACAAAATACGCGGCGGTGGATCCGGTGCCAAGGCCCAGCTTCATGCCGGATTCAACATAATCCAGCGCCTTTTCCGCCGCAGCATATTTGGCACGATCCGGTCCGGGGGCAGGTTTTTCCATGGGACAATCCTTTGAATTTCGACGTTACAAAAGCGCTTATAGCGGCTTTTGCAACCCCCTGCGAGGGGCGAGATAGCGCATAGCGGCGAATTTCACGATTTTTTGTCGCGCGGGATACCTACTAACATATGTTAGTAGTCACCAGACCCCGACCGCAAAACCGGTATGAATCGTCGTTTTCCCATTGTTTCCTATCGGAAACATGCCCTATAGAGACCGGGAAAGAGGGGTGCCATGTTTCTGAGCGTTTTCGATATCTTCAAGGTCGGCGTCGGCCCGTCCTCTTCCCATACGGTGGGGCCGATGGTGGCGGCCTCCATGTTCCTTGATATGCTGCGCGACGGGCGCAACCGCATCCCCGGCGCCGGCGCGGTGGCGCGGCTGGGATGCTCGCTGCACGGCTCGCTGGCCTTTACCGGCAAGGGGCATGCCACGGACCGCGCGGTGATTCTGGGGCTGGCCGGTTTCCACCCCGAAACCTTCGATGCAGGGGCCGCCGAACAGGCGGTGGCCGACATCATGGCCAGCGGAAAAATCACCCCGCCGGGCCTGCCGACACTGGATTTCGCTCCGCCCCGCAATCTGGTTTTCGACTACGGCCCGCCGCTGGAAGGCCACGCCAACGGCATGATCCTGTCCGCCTATGACGCGCGCGGCGCCCTCTACATGCGCGAGACCTATTTTTCCGTCGGCGGCGGTTTCATCCTGACCGAAAAGGAAATGCAGGCGCAGCACGGCCGCCCCGAGGAACCCGTCGGCGTCCCCTATCCCTTTCATAACGCAGAAGAAATGCTGGAAATGGCGCGGGCATCCGGCAAAACAGTCGCCGCAATGAAACGCGAAAACGAGCTGGCCCACATGTCCCCCGCCGAATTCGACACCCGCCTGCGCCGCATCTGGGACATCATGAACGCCTGTATCGAGCGCGGCCTGCACACGGACGGCATCCTGCCCGGGGGGCTGAAC
>JALWQC010000448.1 GCA_027080755.1 Paracoccaceae bacterium | reverse complement strand
GCGGCGATCTTTTCCTCGTGTTCCTGCCAGACATTGCCCATCGGCGGCAGGCTTTCGAAGAATACGGGGCCGAGGATTTCATTGTTGCGCACGCGCTCGTAAAAGGTGATGACAACGGCGTCGATTTCCTGCGCGGTGATCGGGAAACGGGGGGGGACGTTCATGGGATTCTTTCCGGTGTTGTGGCGGTTTCCCCAAAGGTGGGGCATCCGGGCGCTGATTTCAATTGCGACAAATAAAACAGGCTGGACGATTTGGCGCGCCCCCGATATAACGCGCGCATGTGGACAGGTTTTTGCGATATACGAATTAGCCGCCCGGCGCTCGATTGAGACGCCGGGAAAAGGTGTTGGAAATGCCGCACCGCCCCACCCCTGACATCCCCTGATTTGACGGAGCCGCAGCATGTGCGCCGAAACACCCGACTATAAAACCACCCTTCATTTGCCGGTCACGGATTTCCCGATGCGCGCCGGCCTGCCCAAACGCGAGCCCGAATGGCTGGCGAAATGGGCCGACATGGACCTGTACCACCGCCTGCGCGAAAAAGAGGGGCGCGAGCCTTTCATCCTGCACGACGGCCCCCCCTATGCCAACGGGCATCTGCACATCGGGCATGCGCTCAACAAGATCCTGAAGGATATGGTGGTGCGCAGCCAGCAGATGAGCGGCAAGGACGCGCGCTATGTGCCGGGCTGGGACTGTCACGGCCTGCCGATCGAGTGGAAGATCGAGGAACAGTATCGCGCCAAGGGCAAGAACAAGGACGACGTTCCGATCAACGAGCTGCGCGCCGAGTGCCGCAAATTCGCCGCCGGCTGGGTCGATATCCAGCGCGAGGAATTCAAGCGCCTTGGCGTGCAGGGCAACTGGGAAGACCCGTATCTGACGATGAATTTTTCCTCCGAGGCGGTGATCGCCGAAGAGTTCATGAAATTCGTGATGAACGAGAGCCTGTATCGCGGCTCGAAACCGGTGATGTGGTCGCCGGTCGAGAAAACCGCGCTGGCCGAGGCGGAGATCGAGTATCACGATCATACCAGCCACACGATCTGGGTGAAGTTTCCGGTCTCGAAAGGACCAAGTCTCATCGCCGTAAATGGCCATGACGCGGTTTCGAAGCAAAGCGAACGCAACCAACAAATCAAGTCCGCCAGCATCGTAATTTGGACAACGACACCTTGGACGATCCCTTCGAATAAGGCCGTAGCCTACAACCCGAAGATTATATATGGGCTATATAGAGTCGACGAAACTGAAGATGAAAGCTGGACTACAGCGGGTGATTTGCTCATTTTTGCTGATACTTTGGCAAAAGACGCATTGGAGAAGTCGCGGGTCACAAAATTCACTCGGTTGTTTGAAGTCACCTCCGATGATTTGGATAGTGTAACCTGCAAGCACCCCTTCGCTGGCATGGAAGGCGCTAACGGATTTTGGGATTACGACGTGCCGATGATCGACGGCGATCATGTGACCGACGACGCCGGCACGGGGTTCGTGCATACAGCTCCCTCTCACGGGGCGGATGACTATGAATGTTTCGTCAAGCGCGGCTGGACCGATCGCATGACCCACAACGTGGACGAGGAATCGCGCTTTGCCGACTTCGTGCCGTTCTTTGCCGGTCTGCAGGTGTTCGACCGCAAGGGCAAGGAAGGCAAGGCCAATCAGGCCGTGATCGCGAAGCTGGTGGACTCCGGCGCCCTGATCGCGCGCGGGCGGGTCACGCACAGCTATCCGCATAGCTGGCGCTCCAAGGCGCCGGTGATTTTCCGCAATACGCCGCAGTGGTTTGTCGCCATCGACAAGGATCTGGACGACGGGCAGAACCAGTTCGGCAAATCCATCCGCCAGCGCGCCCTGACGGAAATCGACAACGTCAAATGGACACCGCAAAGCGGGCGCAACCGCCTGTATTCGATGGTGGAAAACCGCCCCGACTGGGTGCTGTCGCGCCAGCGCGCCTGGGGTGTGCCGCTAACCTGTTTCATCCGCGACGCGGGCGAGGGGCAGGTGGAAATCCTGCGCGATCCGGCGGTGAATACGCGCATTGCCGATGCCTTCCGCGAAGAGGGTGCCGATGCCTGGTTCAAGGACGGGGCGCGCGACCGTTTTCTGGGGGATCGCGCCGGCGAGGACTGGGAACTGGTCACCGACATTCTGGATGTGTGGTTTGATTCCGGCTCCACCCACGCCTTTGTGCTGCGCGACCGGCCCGACGGCTCGCCGGACGGGGTGGCGGACCTCTATCTGGAGGGCACCGACCAGCACCGCGGCTGGTTCCAGTCCTCGCTTCTGGAAAGCTGCGGCACCAACGGGCGCGCGCCCTACAAGGGGGTGCTGACACACGGGTTCACGCTGGACGCCAAGGGCATGAAAATGTCCAAATCCGTCGGCAATACGGTGGCGCCGGAAAAGGTTATCAAACAATACGGCGCCGATATCCTGCGTCTGTGGGTGGCGCAGTCGGACTATACATCGGACCTGCGCATCGGGGATGAAATCCTGAAGGGCGTGGCCGACAGCTACCGCCGGCTGCGCAACACCATGCGGTTCATGCTGGGCAATCTGAACGGCTTTGCGGAATCCGCGCGGGTCGATCCGGCCGACATGCCGGAACTGGAACGCTGGGTGCTGCACAATCTGGCGGAACTGGACCAGGTCGTGCGCGAGGGTTACGCCGCCTATGATTTCCAGGGCGTGTTCCAGCGGCTGTTCCATTTCTGCACCGTTGACCTGAGCAGCTTCTATTTCGACGTGCGCAAGGATGTGCTGTATTGCGACAGCGACGACAGCCTGGAACGGCGCGCGGCGCAATCGACGCTGGACCTGATCTTCCACCGGCTGACAACCTGGCTGGCCCCCGTGCTGGCCTTCACGATGGAGGACGTCTGGCTGCCCCGTTTCCCGGGCAAGGACAG
>JALWQC010000447.1 GCA_027080755.1 Paracoccaceae bacterium | reverse complement strand
GGTTCCTGAAACTGCTGGGGGGCAAAGGCACGCTGAAGGATACGCGCTGCGGGATTTTCTGGGGCTCTTTCGTGGCGGCGCCTTTCGGGTTGCTGGCGGCAATGCTGGCCGTGGCCATGCACTATCTGGAGCCTTACATCCCGCTGCTGAAAAACGAGACCATCGGCCTGGCGCCGCTGTGGCTGGGGCTGCTGCCCTTCGTCTGGTTCGTCTCGGCCGGTGCGACCGAGGCGCATGGCTTCAAACGGGTTTTCCCGCTTTTTGCCGGTCTGTCGCTGCTTTGTGTTGCCGGGCTGCTGTTTGCAATGTATCTACAGGCAAAAGGCGTTTTCTAGAAAGCCCGGCCCATGACCAATTTCACAGATCTGGTGCGTTTGAGCGTAACGCGCCCGCAAGAGGCCGCGCGCCTTGTCCTGTCGCTGCGCCCGACAAATGCGGTGATCCTGCAAGGGGCGTTGCTGCTGGCGATTCTGTCGGTGCTGCTGCGCGATGCGCTGGTGGCCTATACCACCTCTTTTTCGCCCGATCCGGTCGCGGTGATCTATCCGCCGGTCTATATCGATCTGGCAGAGCAGTTTTTCGGGGTCTATCTGGTGTCCTACCTGACGGTGTTCCTTGCGCGGATCTTCGGCATCAGCATCCCTTTTGCCCGCTCGGCCACAATTTATATCTGGTATAATCTGATGCTCAGCATTGCGGGCTTTGTCATGGTGGGCGGGTTTCTGCTGCTGGGCGGTCTGGGGCTGGTGCTGTCGATGGCAATCGGGGGCTGGGCGATCTGGGCGGCGGCGCATTTCTGGGCCGTCTTGATGGGCAGCGACAAGCTGTTTTTCGGCTTTCTTCTGGCGGTTGTTCCGGTCATTCTGGGCAGTGTCATCACGGTAATGCTGGCGGGGATGCTTGGCCTGCCGATGTTGGAGTTTGCAAACGATGTATGATGTCAATGAAATACGCAAGGATTTCCCGATCCTGTCGCGCACGGTCAACGGCAAGCCGCTGGTGTATCTGGACAACGGGGCCTCGGCGCAGAAACCGCAGGTGGTGATTGATGCCATCACCCGCGGCTATGGCGAGGAATACGCCAACGTCCACCGCGGCTTGCACTATCTGTCCAACCTGTCCACCGACCGTTACGAGGCCACGCGCGCCATTGTGCAGCGGTTCCTGAACGCGCCGAACGAAAACGACATCCTGTTCACCTCGGGCGCGACCGAGGGGATCAATCTGGTGTCCTACGCCTGGGGCGCGCCGCGGATCGAAACGGGGGATGAAATCCTGCTGTCGGTGATGGAACACCACGCCAATATCGTGCCCTGGCATTTCCTGCGCGAACGTAACGGCGCCGTGCTGAAATGGGTCGATACCGAGGAAAACGGCGCGCTGGACCCGCAAAAGGTGATCGATGCGATCACGCCAAAGACGAAACTGGTGGCGATCAGCCATATGTCGAACGTGCTGGGCACGGTGGTGGACGTGAAAACGATTATCGAGGGCGCCCATGCCAAGGGCGTGCCGGTGCTGGTGGACGGCTCGCAGGCCACGGTGCATATGCCCGTCGATGTCGCCGATCTGGGGGCGGATTTCTATGTGATTACGGGGCATAAACTGTATGGGCCGTCCGGCTCCGGCGCTATTTACATCACCCCCGGGCGCATGGCCGAGATGCGCCCCTTCATGGGGGGCGGTGACATGATCGACACGGTGACCAAAGACACCGTCACCTACAACATCCCCCCCCATAAATTCGAGGCCGGCACCCCCGGCATCGTCCAGACCATCGGCATGGGCGTGGCGCTGGAATATATGATGGGGCTGGGCATGGAAAACATCGCGGCGCACGAGGCGGCGCTGTTCGAATACGCCAACGAACGGCTGCGCGGGCTGAACTGGCTGAACATTCAGGGCAACGCCCCGCACAAGGGCGCGATTTTTTCCATGACCATGGACGGCGGCGCGCATCCGCACGACATTTCCACCATCGTTGACCAGAAGGGCGTGGCCATCCGCGCCGGCCACCACTGCGCGCAACCGCTGATGCAACATCTGGGCGTCAGCGCCACGGCGCGGGCCTCGTTCGGGCTGTATAACACGGTGGAAGAGGTGGACGTGCTGGTGGACGCACTGGAAACCTGTCACATGCTGCTGGGGTAGGGGGCGAGTGCGTGGGGACCACGCAGCCTACACCTGCATTTCCTTCGTCGCGGTCAGTTTCACGTCCGGGTAGTCCCGTTCCACGCGGTCGATGTCCCATTGCAGGCGGGTCAGGTAGACCGGGTCGCCGTCGTGGTCGCGGGCCATGTGGCCCTTGTTGGCGGCAATGAAGGCATCGACGGCCTCTTGCGTGCCGTTGACCCAGCGGGCCGAGGTGAATTGCGTCGGCTCGAAGCGCACGGGCAGGCCGTATTCCAGTTCGATGCGCGAGGCCAGAACCTCGAATTGCAGCTGCCCGACCACGCCGACGATAAAGCCGGAGCCGATCTCGGGCTTGAAGATTTTGGCGGCGCCTTCCTCGGCAAACTGGTTCAGGGCCTTGTCCAGATGCTTGGCCTTCAGCGGGTCGCCCGCGCGCACGGTTTGTAGCAGTTCGGGCGCAAAGGACGGGATGCCTGTAAAGCGGATATCCTCGCCCTCGGTCAGGCTGTCCCCGATGCGCAGCTGGCCGTGGTTGGGGATGCCGATGATGTCGCCGGCCCAGGCGTCTTCGGTCAGCTCGCGGTCATTTGCCAGAAACATCATAGGGTTGGAGATCGCCATCGGCTTACCCGAGCGCACATGCTTCAGCTTCATCCCGCGTTTGAAATGGCCCGAACACAGCCGCACAAAGGCGATGCGGTCGCGGTGTTTGGGATCCATATTCGCCTGCACCTTGAACACGAAACCGGTGACCTTGGGTTCGCCGGGATCGACGGCGCGCGGGGTGCCGGGG
>JALWQC010000446.1 GCA_027080755.1 Paracoccaceae bacterium | reverse complement strand
GCCTTGGGGCCACCAGAAAGGCGGGCAGGGGATTGGGTGAATGGATGGACACGGGGACACACGCAGTTGATCGGATTTCCCCGATCTTTGCATGCGCCCCGTTAAAAAACCGTTAAGCCATCGCGGCGACGAAGCGTTCGAACAGGTAATAGCTGTCCTGCGGGCCGGGGCTGGCCTCGGGGTGGTATTGCACGGAAAACACCGGCTTGCCCTTGACCTGAATCCCGCAGTTGGAGCCGTCAAACAGCGAGACATGGGTTTCTTCCACCCCTTCGGGCAGGCTCTGGCTGTCCACGGCGAACCCGTGGTTCATAGAGGTGATTTCCACCTTGCCGGTTTCATGCTCCTTCACCGGATGGTTGGCGCCGTGGTGACCGTGGTTCATCTTCAACGTCTGCGCGCCAAGGGCCAGCGCCAGCATCTGGTGGCCAAGGCAGACGCCGAACACCGGAATATCGGCCGCGAGAATGCCCTGAATGGCCGGCACGGCATATTCGCCGGTGGCCTTGGGATCGCCCGGACCGTTGGACAGGAACACGCCTTCGGGGTTGTGGGCGAGGATTTCCTCGGCCGTGGCGGTGGCGGGCAGGACGGTAACGTCGCAACCGGCCGAGGCCAGACAGCGCAGGATATTGCGTTTGGCGCCGTAATCAATCGCCACCACCTTGCGCCCCGGTTCGGTGCGTTTGGTATAGCCCTCGGGCCAGCTCCAGCGCATTTCGTCCCATTTGTAGGACTGGGCGCAGGTGACCTCTTTGGCCAGATCCATGCCCTCCAGTCCGGCAAAACCACGGGCGCGGGCCAGCAGGTCGTCGATATCGAACACCCCGTCGGGGGCGTATTGCATGGCCACATGCGGCGCGCCCTGCATACGGATGGCGCGGGTCAGGCGGCGGGTGTCGATGCCACCCACCCCGATGCGCCCGCGGCTTTCCATCCACTCGGCCAGATCCGAGGTCGCGCGGTAGTTCGACGGCTCTGTCGGGTCCCATTTGACCACGATGCCCTCGGCCACGGGATCGCCGGTTTCGTCATCCTCGGGGTTGACGCCGACATTGCCGATATGGGGGAAGGTGAAGGTGACCACCTGTCCGGCATAGGACGGGTCGGTCATGATTTCCTGATAGCCGGTCATGGCGGTGTTGAAGCACAGCTCCGCCACCGCGATGCCCGGGGCGCCAAAGCCGCGGCCGTAAAATATCTGTCCGTCGGCCAGAACGATCGCGGCTGTGGGATGTGCATGCATATCGGGCGCGGAGGCTTGTGCCTGCTCGGAGGGGGTTGCGTCTGCCATATCGGAATCCTTTTGGAATTTGTCGGAAAATACGGGGGGCGGGCGCTTAGGTCAAGGAAAAGGAAAACTTAAATAACAGGGGTTTTCAAAGGCTTGGCAAAAACTGAATCTATTGTGAATTTTCGCGCTGCGGCGTATATTCGGAACCTTGTTGAAACAGCACCGCCTCTGGAGGGCGAAACCTGAATGCGAAAGCGACTTACCGATGCGATGAAGGATGCGATGCGGGCCAAGGATACCGCGCGCCTGTCCACCGTGCGCCTGATCAATGCGGCCATCAAGGACCGCGACATCGACGCACGTTCCGAGGACAACCCCGACGGCGTTTCGGATGCGGAAATCCTGTCGATTCTGGCAAAAATGATCAAACAGCGTCAGGAAAGCGCCAAAACCTATGAAGAGGCCGGGCGTATCGATCTGGCCGAGCGCGAGCGCGAGGAAATCAAGGTCATAGAGGAATTCCTGCCCAAACAGCTTTCCGAAGCCGAGGTGGACGCCGCAATCAAGGATGTCATTGCGCAAACCGGCGCGACCTCTATCCGCGACATGGGCAAGGTTATGGGGGCGCTCAAGGCGCGCTATAACGGGCAGATGGATTTCGGCAAGGCGGGTGCGGCAATCAAGGCCTTGCTGGCCTGAACGCTTGAGGTTTCAACGGGGGCGGGCTAGGCTGGTTTGCGGTCTGTCCGCCCCTGTTTTTTGTACCGGAAGGGTCCCATGTCTGCCTTGCGCCTGATCCCGTTGTTTCTGGCTGCCCTTGTGGTTCTGGCGGTCTCGCCCGTTCAGGCGGGGCGGGGGCCGTTGATCGCCGCCGCGTCCTCTTTGCGTTTCGCGCTGGAGGAACTGGCGCAGGATTTCCAGACGCAGACCGGGGAAAGTGTGACGCTGGTTTTCGGGGCCTCGGGCAATTTTTCGCGCCAGATCCGGCAGGGGGCGCCGTTCCAGATGTTTTTGTCGGCGGATGAAACCTATGTGCAGGATCTGGTCTCGGCGGGGCTGACGCGCGATGCGGGGCGGCTTTATGCCTATGGCCGGCTGGCGCTGGTGGTGCCGGCGGGGTCTGCGCTGCGGGTCGATAGGGATCTGGCCGATCTGCGGCCGGCTTTGCGCGACGGGCGGCTGCAACGCTTTGCCATCGCCAATCCCGCCCACGCCCCCTATGGTCTGCGTGCGCGCGAGGTGTTGCAGCACCTTGATCTGTGGCAGGACATACAGCCGCGGCTGGTGCTGGGGGAAAATGTCGGGCAGGCGGCGCAATTCGTGTTTTCGGGCAATGCGCAGGGGGGGCTGGTGGCCTATGCGCTGGTGCTGTCGCCCACGGTGCCCGCCGATATTTCCTATGCGCTGGTCCCCGGGGACTGGCACGCCCCTTTGGGGCAGCGGATGGTGCTGCTGAAGGACGCGGGGGATGTTGCGGCGGCGTTCTACGCCTATCTGCAAACCCCTGCCGCAGTGGATATTTTCGCGCGCTACGGCTTCAGCCTGCCGGAAGGGGACTAGCATGGACTGGACCGCCCTTTTCCTGTCTTTCCGGCTGGCGGCGCTGGTGTCGCTTCTGTTGATCCCGTTCGGAGTGCTGGCGGGGCGCGCGCTGGCCTACCGGAATTTCCGCGCCAAGGGGCTGGTAGAGGCATTGGT